>JBLIZM010000112.1:0-5122 GCA_048859855.1 Trichlorobacter sp. | reverse complement strand
CAGTTCCAGTCAGTCCCTGCACTGTTTATTGCCGTCATGGGTGATGCAGCACGCATAGCGGCGTTCCAGATGATGACTCAGCTTCAGAAGCAAGGGATTCGGGTGGAATTGGATTATGAGAGTAAGAGCTTGAAGAGCCAAATGCGCCGAGCTGATAAACTGGCTGCCCGGTATAGTTTGGTGCTTGGTGATGACGAACTGGTAAGTAATACGATTCAACTGAAGCGGATGGATGACGGTTCGCAACAGTCTTTACGCTTTGATGCTACTACGATTGCTGACGCATTGACAGGAGGAGCCGGCTTATGAATTATCCCGTCTGGTATGTGCCTGGGTTCGGTGGAGGGTTGCTGATCGCATTGGTGGCGATATTCCACGTTTTCATTTCCCACTTTGCTGTTGGTGGTGGGCTCTATCTGGTATTGGCAGAACGGTCTGCCATACAGCAAAAGAGCGCAGCCATTAAGGCTTTCGTTAAACGGCACACCAAGTTTTTCATGCTGTTGACCATGGTGGCCGGTGGTTTGACCGGTGTTGCCATCTGGTTCATTATTTCGGTCATTCATCCGGCTGCGACCTCGCTGCTTATTCATACCTTTGTCTTCGGATGGGCCACGGAATGGGTCTTCTTCCTGGTCGAGATAGTGGCGTTGTTCGTCTATTACTACACTTTTGACAGCATGGATGCCAAAACCCACCAGATTATCGGCTGGATCTATTTTATTGCCGCCTGGATGAGTCTTTTCCTGATTAACGGCATCATAGACTTCATGCTGACCCCGGGTAGCTGGTTGCAGCAGCAGAATTTCTGGGTTGGTTTCTTTAACCCGACCTTCTGGCCTTCACTGGTGTTCCGGACTTGTATGTCACTGATGCTTGCCGGTTGTTATGGGTTTATAACCGCAGTCAGGGAAAAGGACGACGATGCTCGTGTCTCGTTGATCTCGTTCTCAGGCCGCTGGTCTCTTGCGTTCCTCATTCTGTCGCTGCCCGCTGGCTGGTGGTATCTGAATGCCCTGCCGGAAAAAGCTCGCATGCTGGTGCTTGGTGCGTCACCAACCATAAAGACAGCGGTGATGGCAGGTGCCTACGGAATGATCGTTGTTGCCGCACTGGTTATTGTCATGGTGTTGCTAAAACCGGTACGGGGCTCTGTCGTGCTAACCGGTTTGGTTATGGTCTCGGCACTGGTCTATCTGGGGGCTTTTGAGTGGACCCGTGAGGGGGCTCGACGGCCGTACGTTATCAATGAGTTGATGTATTCGAATGGTATTCTGGTTAAGGAAGTTGACCGCCTGAACAAGGAAGGGTTTCTCAAGAACGCCAAGTGGGTTACGAATAAAGAAGTAACCGATACGAATCTACTGGATGCCGGGCGGGAGCTGTTTATGCATCAGTGCTATGCCTGTCATACCAACGGTGGATTTAATAATGATATTATGAGCCGTACTAAAAATATGAGTTTCTCGGCGGCGAGAAAATATCTCGCGACTATTCATGAGAAGCGATACTTCATGCCACCGTTTGTCGGTACGGATCTGGAGCTTAAGGCCCTGGCAGCTTATTTAACGGTTGGACTCCATAAGAAGCCGTTGGTTGAAGAACAGGTAAGCGGTGGCAGTGCTGCTGGCAAGAAGCTCTTCGACGATAACTGCGCAGCATGTCATGGTGCTGATCAGCTTAAGCCAAAAATGGCGAGCTGGTCTAAAGATACGGTTCGTGGTGCACTGGATAAATTATCAAAGCTAAATCCGGCGATGCCCGAGTATACCGGCTCCGCAGCCGATAAAGATCAGATGGCTGGTTACCTGTTTTCGCTGAATCATCCTGAAGCTGCTGTTAGCACAGCTGCTGCCGCGGGTGGGAGTGGCAAAGGGAAGGGGATCTTTGATGACAACTGTGCCGCCTGTCATGGAATGGATCAGTTGGCACCAAAGCTTAAGAGCTGGCCAAAGGCTAAAATCCGTTCAGCCCTTGACCGGTTGCCGAAAATCAACTCTGCTATGCCTGACTATACTGGTAGTGCCGCTGATAAAGAGGCGCTGGCTGATTATATGAAAAAGACTGCAGGAGGTGCTCAATGAACCCGATGACACTTTTTCCGCAGGCTGACACTCTGACAGCGCATTGGGGCTGGTTTCAGTTCTTTTTGATTCTGACCTTCCCGGTGCACCTGCTGGCGATGAATGCTCTGCTTGGTACTACCTTTGCTGCGTTTGTAGCTCATTTTATGCCGGGACAAAAATACAAGTTGCTGGCCTTCAATCTAGGGAAGGTGCTGCCGTTTTTAGTGGCGTTTACCGTTAACTTTGGTGTTGCACCGCTATTGTTTGTGAATGTGCTCTACGGTCAGGCTTTCTATAGCAGCTCGGTGCTGATGGGTATTTTCTGGCTTTCGGTTATACCTCTCATTATTATTGCCTACTATGCGGCCTACCTCTATGACTTCTCCTTTAAGGATCTTGGGGATTCAGGGCGCTATCTGCTGCTTCTGATGCTGGTCGTACTCGCAATTGTTGGGTTCATTTTCACCAACAACATGAGCTTAATGCTGACGCCCGGAAGCTGGAGCCGTTGGTTTACACAGGCATCCGGGACATTACTGAATCTTGCTGACCCGACATTGTGGCCACGGTATCTCCATATGATAACCGGTGGTCTGGCAATTGGCGGACTTTTTGTTGCGTTGTATGCAACGGTTGCGGTGAGCTACGAGCGGCAGGTTGTAGAGGTTGGTATTACCTATGGTATCAGAATCTTTACCTGGATGACCGCGCTGCAGGTACTGGTTGGTACGTGGTATCTACTCTCACTGCCACCAGCTATCAAAGCGCTCTTCATGGGAGGGGACGCGTTAGCGACTGGGCTGATGGTTTCTGGCATCATGTTGTCATTGGTGGTGTTGGTAACCGGGTATATGCAGCGGGTTATTACCACGGTGCTCCTGATTGTGCCACTTGTCTATGTCATGACGGGGATTAGAGACATTGTTAGGACCAGTACGCTGGCTCCGTTCATGTCAATTGCCACAACACCATCGGTGAGCGAATTGTCACCATTAATTCTGTTTTTAGTAACCCTTGTTGCTGGTGTCGTTGTCATTATCTGGATGTTGCAGCAGGTGGCACGCGTATCAAAAGCACGATGAACAGGACTGATTAAGTCCTGTATAACTATCTTGGATCATTGACTTTAGTCAAAAAATATGTTTGAATATACCACTTTTTGATTAAACCGCTCAGGTAGTATTGAGCATACTGTGTAGCATCATTCAAGAAAGGGGAAGCGTATGAAAGGTGTTCGTTCAGTTGTGGCAGCAGCAACAGCCGCACTGCTCCTGATTTCCGCAACGGCTTTTGCCGGCGTCGATCACTCGGACTTCGTCAAGGGACCGTTTACTAAAGGCCAAGACGTAACCAAGCAGTGCCTAGAGTGCCACGAGAAGCAGGCAGCTGACTTCATCAAGACCAGTCACTGGAAGTGGGCAGGTGCTCCTACCCATGTCAAAGGCATGGAGAAAAGCAAGAAGGAGTACGGTAAGAATAATATGATCAACTCCTACTGTACAACGGTCTTTAATGGAAAAGACGGCCTTCCACATGAAAGCTGTAACCGTTGTCATGCAGGGTATGGTTGGACACGCACCAAGTTTGACCACAACGATAAAACTCGTGTTGATTGCTTAGTATGCCATGCAACGAAGGGTAATTATAGCCGTTCTGGTAGCACTGCAGATATTGACACTGCGTTAATGGCTAAAGGCGCTATGAATATTGAAGTTGCTGCTAAATCAGTTGGCAAACCTACCATCAAAAACTGTGGCTACTGTCACTTCTACGGTGGCGGTGGTGATGCAGTTAAATCCCCTGGTCTTGACTCCACTCTGGAATCTGCTCCCCGTGAGCAGGATGTCCATATGGCGAAGAAAGCTGTTGGTGGCGCTGGTCTCGTCTGTCAAGACTGCCACAAGGCTAGTGACCATAAAATCGCTGGTGCTTCAAGCATGATGGCTCACTACTCATCACGGGTACGTTGTGAAGACTGCCACAGTGGTAAGAAGTCACCGCACCAAAAATCAAAGAACAAGGCAATTCTGGACAAACACGTTGCCTCCGTTGCTTGTCAGACCTGCCACATTCCAGCTCTGTCCCGTGGTCAGGCTACCAAGACCGCTTGGTACTGGTCTGATGTAGGTAAAAATATCAAGGCTGAAGAAAAATTTGATAAAGAAACTTTTGCTAAGCACAAGGGAACTTTCGATTATAACATGAACTTCACCCCGACCTATATGTGGTATAATGGTCAAATTGAACGTTACATGGTTGGCGATAAGATCAAAGATCCGAAGAAGCCTGTTGTCATAACAAAGCCGGTTGGCTCTATCAAGGATAAAACAGCAAAAATTTATCCTTACAAATTATACAAAGGCGACCAACCGATGGATAGCAAGTTCATGTATCTGAGCACATTCCAGCAGTACAAGTCCCTGTGGAAGCACTTTAATTGGGACCAGGCACTGAAGGATGGCGGTCAAGGCGAAGGTCTGCCCTATAGTGGTAAGTACCAGTTTGTTAAGACTGTTGCGTATCTGTCTGCACCGCACGAAGTAGCCCCGAAGGAAATGGCGCTTCAGTGTGGCGAGTGCCACATGGGCTCATCCCGGATGGACTGGAAAGCTCTTGGTTACAAGGGTGATCCGATGAAGTTCGGCGGCCGTAAATAATCCTGCCTTTTGGCATGGGTAGCACAAGGGGTGTCCGGTAACGGGCACCCCTTTTTGCTGTGACAGAACTGGCATATGCACCATGGCATAATCTGTGCTATAGGTAATGTGTTGACGAAAGGATGGTGGTATGCGCCCCGACGGTATAATTTTTGATTTTGATGGTGTGGTGGTTGATACGGAACCGATTCACCACCGTGCATTTCAGGTGGTACTCGAACCGCTTGGCCTTGGTTTTAGTTGGGAAGCCTATCAGGAGGGTTTTATGGGGTTTGATGACCGTGATGCCTTTCGAGAGGCGTTTCGTCGTAGTGAACGCCCACTAACTGATCAGATGCTGCACGAGTTGATAGCAGCCAAGGCAAAAAGTTTTGATGAAATCATCGAGTCGGGTGTTAT
>JBLIZM010000111.1:0-3987 GCA_048859855.1 Trichlorobacter sp. | reverse complement strand
CAGGAGCTCAAGGGTGCCTATGACACGTGGCAAGCCGGCTTTGCGGCCTGGCGTACTGCCAACCCTGAGAAAGCGGCATTGTGGGACACGACCTGGAACCATGAACTGCCAGAAAACCTAGCGGAGGAGTTGGTTGCCAGTGTTGCCGGCAAGGATGGGGCAACCCGGTCACTGTCAGGTGCGGTGCTTCAGAAGGCTGCTGCGTTAATTCCTGCCTTGGTCGGTGGTTCTGCCGACCTGTCGCCTTCCAACAACTCTGATATCAAAGGGGGAGGAGAGGTTCAGGCGGGTCAGTTTGCTGGTAGAAACCTCAGCTTCGGTATTCGTGAACATGCCATGGGAGCTATCTGTAACGGGATATCGCTATATGGCTGCTTTGTCCCGTATGGTGCAACCTTCCTGGTATTCTCGGATTACTGTCGCCCGGCCGTTCGACTCTCGGCACTGATGCAGCGGCAGGTTATTTATATCTTTACCCACGATTCCTATGCTGTTGGTGAAGACGGACCGACCCATCAGCCGATTGAGCATACGGCGGCATTGCGGTTGATCCCTGGAGTGCAGGTTATTCGTCCGGCTGATGCCCATGAAACGGCTCTGGCCTGGTATGCGGCATTAAAATATCAGTGTGGACCAACGGTGTTGGTCTTAACCCGTCAAAAGCTGCCGATTCTGGAGCGGGCTGCTGGAAGCGATCCCGCAGCACCGCTGAAAGGTGGCTATACCCTGATGGATGTTGAGACACCGGATGTTGTTCTGATGGCGTCTGGCTCAGAGGTCTCCCTCGCCGTTGATGCAGCGCGATTGTTGGCACAACAATCTATTCAGGCTCGGGTTCTCTCTATTCCGGATGTTACCACCTTCATGGCACAGCCACCGCAGTATCGTCAGGAACTCCTGCCTGCTGGTGTGCCTCGTGTAGCACTGGAGGCGGGTCGCAGCGAGTCCTTCGGTCGTCTACTAGGGGATACGGGGCTCTTTATCGGTTGGGAACAGTTTGGGGCTTCTGCGCCGGCTGAAGTGCTGGCCGAGAAGTTCGGGCTGACCACCGATCAGGTTGTCGCATCAGTTCGTCGCTTTATCGGAAAGGATGCATAATGACACTGGTCGAGATTCTGAAGCAGTCGTTGATTTTCTCAGGGCTGTCGGAGAAAGACCTACAGGTGTTGTCAGGAATTGTTGTTAGACATAGTTTTACAAAGGGTGAGCGCCTGTTCAACGAAGGTGAAGCTGCAGATGGCTTCTACCTGCTGGTTTCAGGGCAGGTGAAGCTCTGTAAAGTTTCAAGTGATGGTCGGGAAAAAGTACTGCACTTTGTTAAGCCGATGGAGACGTTTGCCGAGGCGGCATTTTTCGGGACCGGTACCTATCCGGCTGAATGTCGTGCGACTGAGGGGGGAGAGGCGCTGTTTCTGCCAAAGCAGGGATTTATGGAGCTGCTTTCAGCAAACAGTTCTTTCGCGCTGAACCTGGTTATTTCTTTGTCGATGGCCTTGAGGCGCTTTGCTCGCCAGATTGAAGAATTGAGTTTTGCTGATGTTCCCGCCCGGTTGGCATCATACCTGTTGCAGCGTGCTGCCGAACATTCAACGAGCTATGCCGGAATTACCTATCTGGAGTTGGGGCTTAAAAAGGGAGAACTGGCATCACAACTGGGAACAGTCAATGAAACGCTGTCCCGTTGTTTCAAAAAGCTTAAGGATGAAGGGATTATTGAGCTTGATGGCCGCAAGGTCACTATCTTACATATGGAGCGCTTGCAACAGCTGGCAAATCGCCAGCATTAAGGATTGGATAACGCTATGCTGATTGTCATGAATCATACGGCTACCCAGGAGCAGATTGATGCGGTTATGGAAACAGTCCGGACGATGGGGCTTGTTGCCCAACCGATTCCGGGGAGTGAGCGGACCGCGATTGGTGTGCTGGGAAATAAAGGGTGCATTGATGATTCGACACTGCGTGATCTTCCGGGAGTGCGACAGACCATCGCGGTTTCAAAACCGTATAAACTGGTTTCACGGGACTTCCATCCTGAGAATACGATAGTGACGGTTGGCTCGGTTCGAATTGGTGAAGGTGAGCGGCCAGTCGTAGTCGGTGGTCCCTGTGCGGTAGAGAGTGAACAGCAGATCCTCGCGACCGCCCGTTGGGTAAAGGCCTGTGGAGCTGATATGCTGCGGGGAGGTGCCTTTAAACCACGTACCGGCCCTCATACCTTCCAGGGATTACGTGAAGAAGGATTGGCCTTACTGGTTAAGGCTCGTGAAGAAACCGGTTTGCCGATTGTCACCGAAGTCATGAGTCCTGACACTGTCGGTATTGTTGCTGAGGCAGCTGACCTTCTTCAGGTTGGTGCCCGGAATATGCAGAACTTTGATCTTCTGAGGGAACTTGGTAAAATCCGTAAGCCGGTTCTCTTGAAGCGGGGAATGAGCGCTACGATCGAGGAGTTTCTGGCAGCAGCAGAGTATATTCTTGCCGAGGGGAACGATCAGGTCATTTTGTGCGAGCGGGGTATCAGAACCTTTGAGACCGCCATGCGTAATACGCTCGACCTTGCAATGGTTCCCTATGTCAAGCAGATCACCCATCTGCCAATCATGGTTGACCCCTCCCATGCAACGGGAAAACGTTCACTCGTAGCTCCTATGTCAAAGGCGGCTTTGGTGGCCGGTGCCCATGGGGTACTGGTTGAAGTCCACCCAGAACCGGAAAAAGCGCTTTCTGATGGTCCACAGTCCTTGACTTTCGAGGGTTTTGAGCAGCTGATGCAGGAGCTCCGGAAGTTAACCAGCTGCTTGCAAGGGTGCTAGTGCGTCCTCCAATAAACCGCTTGAAAAAAGAATAGCCGAAGACTAGGATACTTATCAGAATGCTCTCTGCTCCTGTCGCCAATGCTGCTAGCGCCCGGGCGGAATACTTGTAGAAACCGGGGGACGTTCCCTGCCGTGGTGTGCTGCCTTCATCTTGTTGGAATTGCCTGAAACGGTATACTGAACCCCCACCTCGTTAGGAACTCGCCAGAGGACCTTACGGCACGCGCTGGAGCGGAGAGTCTGGATTGTGACGGGAATGCTTTTGGCAGGCATTCCCGTTTTGTACAAGGAGTCAGGTCTGATACCGACACAGAGCACAGAACAGATGGTTGAAACGCGACTGCTGCGTCTTGTCGGTCTGTCGCTGCTTCTGCATCTCCTCGCATTTGCGCTTTGGTTCTGGTGGCCTGCCTCACAACCACGAATGGTTGAACCGACCTTTATTGACCTCCAGGATACGCAGCTCCCAACAGATCTCCCTGCACGCAAGGCAATCCCTTCAGATAAGACCAGACGGGTCACCCGTCAGCAGGAAGTACGGAAATCGCCCCAGGCTCGTGCAATACCTGCTCCTGCAGCCACCAGGCAGCCAGTATCCCGTTCCTCTAGCAAATCGGGACTGCCGGGTAAGCCGTCCTTGTCGACGACTCCACCGGCTGTCGAATCCTCCATAGCTGGTTTACTGCGTAAAAAACCGAGCCAGCAGGCTACGTCGGGGAATGGCCATCAGGGAAAACCAAATCTGATGCCAAGTGCCAGTAAGCTGGCACGGGTTGAGGAACAGTATCGGCGTCGGTATGCCGATGACATCGATGACGGATCAACCCGTTTTCTCAATACGGATGATATCCAGTTCGGATCGTTTTTACGCCATTTTGAGACGGCAGTCTATGGTGTCTGGCGGTACCCGCAAGAGGCCTTGCAAAAGGGGATTGAAGGGATGACGCCGGTTAAAATCACCTTTAACCGTAAGGGTGAGATTGTCGGTGTACGGTTGCTTGAGAGTTCCGGAAGTAAAATACTCGATGATGAAGTGCTGCGGACATTGCGTGCGATTGGACCTGTCGGGCGCCTTCCCAATAACTACCGTAAAGACGAGTTTTCCTTGATCGCGTTTTTCTACTATGGAAATGCCCGCGGTCGTCTTCGCTAGACACTTTCCAGAAAC
>JBLIZM010000110.1:0-13241 GCA_048859855.1 Trichlorobacter sp. | reverse complement strand
CACTTCCGGAACGACTGTTTCCGGAAAGTGAGGGTGCTGCTCCCTTGCTTGGCGACGCGTGACCGGCTGTTGCTGCTGCTCCAGCCAGTGGTTGGTGAGTGGATGACTTTATTGGTGCACCGGTAGTGGTGGATACGGTCGGTAGGTTTAAAGGCGATGGGGAGGGCAAAACCGGTTGCTGAACTGGCGGTAATGCGGTAGTGCGGGGACGGTGTGGCGTTGATTGCTGCTGCCGAGTCGGTTGAGCTGCTGATGGTGATGCCGGGGGAGAATTAGAATCAGCTGCCCCGAGGGAAATCATCACCGCAGTAGATAATCCATGGGTGGACTGGTGGCGCTTATAGATAATACCGGCAAAAATGATGAGATGGATAAGCACAGACAGCACAATCCACTGCCGCAACCGCTTGGGAAAAAAGGGCTGCAGTCGCTGTAATAGTGATTGATAACGGGATGGGGTTGTCACATGTCTATCCATGGCAGTTTCAAGTGTGGTTAGTATACACGAAAAAGAATAGACCTGATATGAAAACGGCGTCTGGAAGAATCCAGGCGCCGTTTAAGTGTCGTGCTGTGAAGAGCGTTAATCGCGTGCCATGGCGGTATCCATAACCTTGTAGGCGCAGAATTCGCCGCACATCGTACAGGCGCCATGATCTGAAACCGGAGAATTTGCGCGATACTCGCGGGCTTTATCTGGATCGAGTGCCATGGCAAACTGTCCTTCCCAGTCAAGCTTTTTCCGGGCAAGCGCCATCGCATTGTCCTTATCAATCGCTCCTGGTACACCTTTGGCAATATCAGCGGCATGGGCGGCAATCCGTGTCGCAATGACACCATCACGGACATCGGCAATTTCAGGTAACGCCAAGTGCTCAGCTGGAGTAACATAGCACAGGAAGTCGGCGCCAGCGGCACCGGCGATTGCGCCACCAATTGCGCAGGTAATATGGTCATAGCCTGGTGCAATATCGGTTACCAGTGGTCCTAAGACATAGAATGGCGCGCCGTGGCAGAGCTGCTTTTGGAGCTGGATGTTGGTCTGGATCTGATTAAGCGGTACATGCCCCGGACCTTCAATCATAACCTGAACTCCGGCATCCCATGCACGCTGGGTCAGTTCCCCCAGAATGATCAGCTCTTGGATCTGAGCCCGGTCGGTTGCGTCGGAAAGACAGCCGGGACGGAACCCGTCGCCGAGGGAGAGGGTTGCATCGTAGCGCTTGGTGATTTCCAGCAGTCGGTCAAAATGCTCGTAGAGTGGATTTTCTTGGTTATTGTAGCTCATCCACTCAACGGTGAATGCACCACCCCGTGAAACAACATCCATAATCCGGCCTTCACGACGCATCCGCTCTACGGTTGCACGGGTAACACCGCAATGAACCGTGATAAAGTCGACACCATCGTCAAGATGTTTGATAATTCCATCAAAAATATCATCAACGGTCATATCGACCAGTGCCTTTTTCTTGATCCGAACAGTATCAGTTGCTGCCTGATAGAGGGGGACTGAGCCGATACAGGCTGTGGTCTCTGCAATGATAGCCCGGCGGATTTCATCAACCGGACCACCGGTCGAGAGATCCATAATCGCATCAGCGCCATACTGTACGGCAATACGCGCTTTTTCCAGTTCTTTGGTGATATCGGTATCATCAGCTGAAGTACCGATGTTGGCATTGACCTTTGTCCGTAGTCCGGCTCCAACTGCCAGAGGAATTCCATGGGGGTGTGTCTTGTCATTATGACAGATAATCATGGTTCCTTTGGCTATGCCAGCCCGCAAGACTTCGGGGTCGATCCCTTCCCCCTTGGCTGCTATTTTCATCTTCTCTGTGATAATCCCTTGGCGTGCTGCTTCAAGCTGGGTCATGCGTACACTCCTTTGCTGCGAGATAATGGTTGATTGGTCCGTGTCCCTTGCCCATCGGGCGGGCGTTTCGAATTGCCTGGGTGATAAAGTGCTTTGCTCGTGAAACGGCGATTACCAATGGTTCTCCTTGGGATAAGAATGCGGCGATAGCAGAGGCATAGCTACAACCGGTGCCATGGGTTGCCATGGTGGCAATCCGTTCACTGGAAAAGTGATGTATATGTGTGCCATCAAACAAGACATCAATAGCGTTGGTCCCGCTAAGATGCCCCCCCTTAATCAGGACTCTGGCTGCACCGAGTGCTGAGAGGTCGCGAGCTGCCTGTTCCATGTCATGTACGGTTGTAATGGGACGGTCGAGCAGTTGTTCTGCCTCCGGAATGTTGGGGGTTAGTAAATAGGTCTGGGGAAGCAATTCGCTGCAAAACAGCTGTACCGCTTCGCGAGCCAGTAAGGAAGCTCCCCCTTTGGCAACCATGACCGGATCGATGACCGTTGGAATCAACCGGGGAAGCCCGTGCAGGTATTCCGCAAGCATGGCGGTCACAGCCGGGGTGTGCAGCATGCCGGTCTTGATGACATCAATCGGAATATCGCTGATAACCGCTTCAATCTGGTCAGCAATACAGGAGGGAGGAATAGCATGTATTCCCTTAACGCCTGTTGTGTTCTGAATGGTGAGCGCAGTAATTGCCGTTGCGGCATAGCTGCCAAGCAGGGTAATGACCTTGAGGTCTGCCTGGATGCCTGCTCCACCGCCACAGTCACTACCCGCGATTGAGAGAACGCCGCCACGGGGGAAGGGGAGACGCCGGTTTGCAATGAGGCGTAATTCCGCTACGGCAATATCCGGCCGTGGAGCATTCAGGACCGCAGAGATAACGGCAATCCCATCAGCTCCTGCGTCAATGACCCGGCTGGCATTCGTCGGGGTAATACCGCCAATCGCGATAATGGGGATTGATATGGCAGCACGTACCTCAGCAAGTCCTTGGGTCCCCGGCATGTAGGTGACTTCTTTCGAGCCGGTTGGGTACATTGCGCCGAAACCGATATAGCTTGCGCCATCAGCCTGAGCCTTCAGCGCCTCTGCAAGCGTATGGGTGGAAACACCGATAATCGCACGTGAGCCAAGCTGTTGCCGTGCCTCTGCTACGGTTCCATCTTCTTGGCCAAGATGTACACCATCTGCCTGAACAAGGCGGGCCAGTTCTATTGAGTCGTTGATGATGAATGGAACACCAAATGAACGGGTAAGCTCACGGAGTTTTTGTGCCTCAGTCAGAGGGTCATTGCCAGCTCCCCCTTTATATCGATACTGGAGGGCACAAACACCACCGCGCAAGGCAGCCGTAACCCGTTCAACCAGATGATCCTGCTGGTCGGTAATCAGGTACACACCGGTTAAAGAGACCTGTTGGTCTTCCCGTCCCGGTATTATCCGTAGTATCGGTGTTTCTGTCACGGCTTCGTGACCTCCAATAAAAAAACCGCACTGTCATACTGAAGAGGACAGGCGGCTGAAACGCCCCGAAGTGGGGACGCTGGTCGTATAGACATACTAGCCGCTTTCCTCCGCCGGCATTACCCGGTTCAGGTTCAAGGGGTTTGGCTTTTGCCGTCTCAGCCTCGTCACGATCTGCTAACCAGATGCCGTATGCAAGGCTCCCCCAGGGCAGCCCAACTATGCCTAATCCGAGAGGTTCTGTCAACAGCTAGAATCGGTAGTTGTGGCGAATGACCGTGTAGTATGAGCTCGCTTTCGGATTGCCCGTCGGCACCGGTCGTGCTATCGTAGTCGCATGCTAGAAAGTAGACCGACATTTGCAGAGGTTGACCTTGCTGCACTACGTGCAAACTATGCGCTGATCCGGGGGCGGGTTCCGGCACGGACGAAGCTGCTTGCCGTAGTGAAAGCTGATGCCTACGGTCATGGCTTCTTAGAAGTCAGTAAGGAGCTGGAGCGTCAAGGGGTTGATGCCTTTGGTGTTGCCTTTCTTGCGGAAGCGATCCAACTTAGAAAAAGTGGTATTGATAAACCGGTACTGCTTCTTGGGGGGATGTATCCTGGCCAGGAGCGGAAATGCATCGGGTTTAGTATTTCCTGTGCGGTGTTTTCGCTGGATCAGGTTCGTCTTCTGAATCAGGCTGCAGGACGTCTGTTTCGTAAAGCGTCAATTCATATAAAAATCGATACCGGCATGGGGCGACTTGGAGTGCCCTATGCGGAGTTGCCGGCATTTCTCGAAAGCTTAGAAGCGTATCCCCACATCAGTGTTGATGGACTGTTTTCCCATTTTTCTTCTGCCGACGAGGCCGATAGTAACGGTACTGAATTTACGGACCGTCAGGTGGAGCGGTTTGAAGCAGCTGTCGCTCAAGTACATGCTGCCGGACATACGCCACCCTATATTCATATTGCAAATAGTGCAGGGGCGCTGTGGCAGCGCTGCCCTGCCTGTACGATGGTTCGTCCTGGTATTGTCCTCTATGGGGCCTTGCCATCAGCGGATTTTGCCGGCCAGATAACGCTGCAACCGGTTTTGCGTCTGCGAAGTGCCATTGCAATGCTGAAATGGATTGAGCCGGGTGATACCGTTAGTTATGGTCGACGGTTCACTGCAAAGCGTCGTACCAGAATAGCCAGTGTCCCGGTTGGTTATGCCGATGGCTATCCACGGTCGTTGACCAATCGGGGGGAAGTCCTTATTCGCGGCCGCCGTGTTCCGGTGGTTGGTACGGTGTGCATGGATTGGTTGATGGTTGATGTTACGGATTTACCCGATGTTAAAGTCGGTGATGATGTGACGCTCTGGGGGCGTGACCGTAGCGGTCAAACGCTCTATGCTGAGGAAGTGGCAGAACGTGCGGGTACGATTCCGTATGAACTGCTGTGTGGTGTTTCAAAACGCGTACCGCGTGTCTATCTACATCCAGGGAGTTGATCAAGCGATGACGAACAAGAAGATCCGTCTGACCCAGATGGTCGCTGCTGCCGGCTGAGCGGCGAAACTGGGCCCGGAGGGCCTGGCCGATGCGTTGGCCGGACTTGATCGTCCGGCTGATCCTTGTTTACTCGTGGGACCGGAAACGTCCGATGATGGTGGCGTCTATTATCTAAAACCTGACTGCGCGCTGGTTGAGAGCTGTGATGTGATTACTCCGCCAGCTGATGATCCGCGTGCCTTTGGACGGATTGCCGCTGCGAATGCCCTGTCTGATATCTATGCCATGGGGGGAACCCCGCTTACGGCTATGAATCTGATGTTTTTCCCGATGTGCTCAATGGAGTCCTGGGTGCTCCATGAAGTGCTGGCCGGTGGGCAGGAAGCAATGAACGAAGCTGGATGCTGTCTGGTTGGTGGTCATACGGTTGAGGATGGTGAAATTAAGTATGGGCTGTCGGTGACCGGCACGGTACATCCTGACCATATTATTAAAAACGCTACTGCGCGTATCGGTGACCAGCTTCTCTTAACCAAACCGCTGGGCAGTGGAATTTTAAATACTGCGGTCAAGGGAGAACTGGCGAGCGATGAGCAGGAGCAGACCGTGGTTCGCTGGATGGGGACACTGAATAAGGTCGCAGCCGAACTCATGCGTGATTGCTCCCCTTCAGCCTGTACGGATATTACCGGATTTGGATTCATTGGCCATTGTGTTGAAATGGCAAATGGCGCATCCGTTACCTTTGAGCTTGATTTGGCAGCTATCCCTCTGATGGCGGGGGTTATGGAGCAGGTTGCCGATGGAATGATTCCGGCCGGCTGTTACCAAAATCGCAGTTTCTACCTTGATGCGGTGCTTGCTGAGGGATGTGATCCTGATCGGCTGCTTCCCCTGTATGATCCCCAAACATCAGGCGGGCTTTTGATCGCGCTCTCAGCTGAACAGGCTGAGGTATATCAGGCGATGGCACAGCAACGTGGTGTTTTTGTCCAGAAGGTTGGCGAGGTCGTCTCCCGGAGAACCCACCCCTTGATTCTCAGATAGGTGGTTGGCAGGTCTATTGAAAAAATGCTACATAGGTACCCTGTTTCCCGACCATTGGCGGGACAGTTTCCGTATTAACTAATCCTGTTAGAGAGGTGTTTCGTATGGCTAAGATTACCCGGGCATTAATCAGTGTGTCCGACAAAACTGGTGTTGTAGAACTGTCAAAGGCGCTTGCTGGATATGGTGTTGAGATTCTGTCCACCGGCGGAACCGCCAAGCTGTTACGTGAGGCAGGTCTAACGGTAAAGGATGTTTCTGATTTCACCGGTTTTCCTGAAATGCTCGACGGTCGGGTCAAGACCCTTCACCCCAAGGTGCATGGCGGGTTGCTTGGTATCCGTTCAAATCCAGATCATCAGGCTAAAATGCGTGAGCATGGGATTGAGCCGATTGATATGGTGGTCGTTAACCTCTATCCCTTTGAGGCAACGGTAGCCCATGCTGATTGCAGCATGGCAGAAGCGATTGAGAATATCGATATCGGTGGTCCGACCATGCTTCGCTCGGCTGCAAAGAACAATCGTGACGTTACGGTGTTGGTAGATGCGGCTGACTACCAGACGGTTATTGCTGAAATGGCAGCTAATCACGGTGGCGTAAGTGAACAGACCAACTTTAAACTGGCGGTCAAGGTCTATCAGCATACCGCAGCGTATGATGGTGCGATTTCCAACTGGCTTGGGGCCCGACTGGGAGACAGCCCGATTGAGTATCCCGAGACCTTCAGTCTTCAAGTCCGTAAAGCACAGGATTTGCGGTATGGGGAGAACCCTCACCAGTCTGCCGCTTTTTACACGGAGAAGAACATTAGCGAGCCGTGTGTTTCCAATGCGGTACAGCTTCAAGGTAAAGAGCTTTCTTTTAACAACATCATTGATCTTGACGCGGCCATCGAAACCGTTAAGGAATTTACTGGCAACCCGGCAGCCGTTATTATCAAACATACGAACCCCTGTGGCGTTGCTCTGAGTGACTCCCCACTCTCTGCCTATCTTAAGGCCCGGGCCTGTGACCCGGTTTCAGCCTTCGGTGGTATTGTCGGTTTCAACTGTACCGTTGATGCCGAGGCTGCCCGTGAACTGACCTCGACATTCCTTGAAGCAGTTATTGCTCCGGGATACGATGAGGAAGCGTTGGCAATCTTTACGGCTAAAAAGAATGTACGGGTTATGCAGGTGCCACTACTTGATACCTATACCGCGACTGGCTATGACTTAAAGCGGGTAACCGGCGGTCTGTTGCTGCAGGGACGCGATCTCGGTATGATCAGCGCGGCTGACTGCCGTGTGGTAACAACCCGCCAGCCGACAGCTGATGAGCTGGCTGGACTGGATTTCGCATGGCGTGTTTGTAAACATGTCAAGTCAAATGCCATCGTATTCACTACTGCTGATCAGACGGTTGGTATTGGAGCAGGTCAGATGTCACGGGTTGATTCTTCCAAGATTGCGGTGCAAAAGGCTCAGCTCCCGATTCAAGGAACGGTGCTGGCTTCCGATGCCTTCTTCCCTTTCAGGGATGGTGTTGATGCTGCTGCTGAAGCAGGGGTAACCGCAATTATTCAACCAGGCGGTAGCGTGCGTGACGAAGAGGTTATTCAGGCGGCAAATGAGCATGGCATTGCAATGCTCTTTACGGGTATGCGGCATTTCAGACACTAGCAATACGCGAGAGACAAGGAGACGTACATGAAGGTTTTGGTTGTTGGCGGTGGCGGACGTGAGCATGCGCTGGTCTGGAAGATCAGTCAGTCCCCGTTGGTATCCGCAGTCTACTGTGCTCCGGGTAATCCGGGGACGGCGAACAATGCCACCAATGTACCGATTCAGGTGGATCAGATTGATCAGTTGCTGGCCTTCGCCCGCGGTGAACAGATTGATCTGACGGTCGTCGGTCCTGAGCTTCCCTTGTCCCTAGGGATTGTTGACCTGTTCCAAGAGTACGGGTTGACGGTTTTTGGTCCGAGCCGGGCCGCAGCACGGATTGAGGCAAGTAAGGCTTTCTCCAAGGACTTGATGAAGAAATATGCCATTCCGACGGCAGCCTATGGTGTCTTTACCAGTGTTGAGGAGGCAGAAGCATTTGTCCACCAGACCGGTGCACCGATTGTTGTTAAGGCCGACGGCTTGGCTGCTGGTAAAGGGGTGATCGTTGCTCAGACCGTTGAAGAGGCCTGTGAGGCGGTGCGTGACATGCTGGGGGGAAATACCTTCGGTGATGCCGGTGCGCGGGTTGTTATTGAGGAGTTTCTGGAGGGTGAAGAAGCGTCCTTTTTGGCAATAACCGATGGTTCTACGGTTATTCCCCTCGCTTCAGCTCAGGATCATAAAGCAATCTTTGATGGAGACCGTGGACCGAATACCGGTGGTATGGGAGCGTATTCCCCTGCACCGGTGGTTACTCCAGCTATCCATGCCAAGGCGATGGAGCAGGTGTTGCACCGTGCTGTTGATGGAATGGCGGCTGAGGGGTGCCCCTACCGCGGAATCCTATATGCCGGGCTGATGGTTAAGGATGGCGAGGTAAAAACCCTCGAATTTAATGCCCGTTTTGGTGATCCGGAATGTCAGCCACTGCTGATGCGGATGAAGTCAGATTTGGTGCCGCTCTTGCTGGCGGTTGCCAAGGGTGATCTGTCTGGTCACTCCATTGACTGGTATGATGCTGCCACAATGTGTGTTGTCATGGCGGCTGAAGGGTATCCAGGTGATTATCCCAAGGGTGATGCCATTAGCGGGATTGATAATGCCGAAGCACTAGGGGATGTCACCGTCTTCCATGCCGGTACGGCACTCACAGACGGTACGCTGGTAACCAATGGTGGGCGGGTACTCGGGGTAACTGCCCGTGGTGCAACGGTTGCTGATGCAATTGATCTGGCGTATCGTGCGGTAGACCGGATCTCCTGGCGTGGGGTTCAGTTCCGTCGGGATATTGGTAAAAAAGCCTTGGGACGCTAGTACTTTCAGCTAGCTAGATGATTTTAGACTTGATTTTGTGATTGTTTGTAGGCTATAGCTAACGCTACATTTTTGTAGAGACTGAAAAGGAGAATAGTTTATGAAAAAGACAATGCTTGCACTGATTGCGCTGGTTGCCTTTGCTGGTTCAGCATTTGCTGCTGAAGCAACCTACACCTATCCAGGCGGTTCCTTTGGTAAGGTTACCTTCCCACACCAAAAGCATATGAAGCTTGGTTGTGCGAAGTGCCACCAAGGTGCTCCTAAGAAAATTGCAATCAACAAGGACGTTGCGCACAATCAACTCTGCGTCAAGTGTCACAAAGCAATGGGTCAAGGCCCAACCAGTTGCAAAGATTGCCACAAGAAGTAAGTGCTGGCAGTAATATCCGGAAGGGGGAGCGGCGACGCTTCCCCTTTTTTTTTGAGGCCAGGCATGTTATTAGTAATTTTTCTTATCTTTGATTTGACCAAAGTCATATCTGGTATTATTTTTGGAAAAAAGGCTACCCATTTTGGGGCGCTTGGAGTATAGGTGTACTGTACTAATTTAGTAGTAAATCTGTTGGGGCCGTAGGCCGTAGGAGCGTATTGTGAGCACTCAGGAAAGTTTTTTGCAGAAATTGTATGATTTCTTCAGCTCTCTCAAATTAACCCTTTCCCTTCTGATTACCCTGGCAATAACATCGATTATCGGTACGATTATTCCCCAATTTCCGAATATTGATGAGCGATACTGGGCAACCATCAGTGAATCGCGCCGGTTGTTCTATGAAAAGATGGGCTTCTTTGACATGTATCACTCCTGGTGGTATCTGGCGTTGCTGGCTCTCTTTAGTGTTAACCTGATAGTGTGCTCAATCAAGCGGCTTCCCCATGTGATTAAATTTGTTACCGAGCCGGTAACCGTCCTTTCTGAGGGACAGAAAAAAACCTTTAGCGGTCAAGATGTTGCTATGTCCGGATCCCATCAGGAGATTGTTACGACACTGACTGATACTCTCGGTAAGAAGTATGGGAAACCGGTTGTCACCACCAATGGAGACGAAACCCAAATCTTTGCTCAGAAAAATGCCTGGGCCCGCTTAGGGGTCTATGTCGTCCATTTTAGCATCTTGGTTATTATGCTAGGTGCGATTATTGGCACTATCTTCGGTTTCAAAGCTTTTGCGGCGATTGTAGAGGGCGAAAGCATCAGTAGTGTCAAGTCCCGAACCGGAAAAACCATTCCGCTTGGTTATGATGTTAAGTGTGATCAGTTTACAGTTCAATATTATGATGCTCCGGGGGGTGGCGGTCCGAGTCAGATGCCGAAGGAGTTCAAAAGTATCCTGACGCTTAGCCGTGATGGTCAGGAAATCCCTGGGTATAAGAATGTGCGCGTGGTGGTGAACGACCCGTTAACCTATAATGGTATTACGTTCTATCAAGCGAGCTACGGTCAGGCCAATGATCCGACCATGTTCTTCTTCACGGTGAAGAGTCGCGCAACTGGGCAACTTTCAAACGTTGCGTTACGTCCCGGCTCTGATAGTACATTACCGGATGGGCGCTTCGCCACCATCGTTGATTTAACTGATAACCCCGGTGAAGGGTTGGTTGCAACGGTGGCCATTAAAAAGCCAGGGAGCCAACCTGAGTTCTTTAAGGTTTTCAAAAATGATCCGAACCGTGATGAACTGCGGGGAGATGCATTGATTTTTGCTTTTACCGGATCAGATGCACGGATGTATACCGGTCTGCAGGTTAACAAGGATCCCGGTTCGTGGATTGTCTGGTTGGGGTGTTTTCTGATGTGTAGTGGTCTTTGTGTCGCCTTTTTCATGTCCCATAAGCGGGTCTGGGCTGTTGTCCGGTCCGGTTCGGTCAGAATTTACGGGAACGCCAGTAAAAACCAGCCGGCGTTCAAACTTGAGTTTGAGGCTTTGGTTAACGAGCTGAAAGCGTCGTAAGGAGGAGCTGTTACTATGTTGAGTGCAAAACTGTTCAACGCAACAACCGTTTTTTATATGCTGTCGATGCTGGCTTTCTTTGGATATATGGCTGGTCGTAACCGGGTGGTTGGTCTAGCTGGTTCTGGTTTAGCCTGGGCCGGTTTCGCCCTCCATAGTGCTGCAACGCTTTTGCGTTGGAAAGAGTCCTATCAGATCGGGTTGGGGCATGCTCCACTCTCCAACTTGTATGAGTCTGTCGTGTTCTTTGCCTGGAGTACGGTTCTTATTTTTGGAATTATTGATGCCAAATATAAGTATCGGGTCATCGGCGCATTTGTCATGCCGTTTGCGCTTTTAGCAATGGCCTGGGCGCAGCTCTATCTCCCAAGCGATATCAACCCGCTGATGCCGGCTCTCCAGAGTAACTGGCTGCTGTACCACGTGCTAACCTGCTTTTTGGGGTATGCAGCCTTTGCTGTTGCCTGTGGTGTGTCAATCATGTATCTGATTAAGGCCAACAGTGAGGAGAAGGCAACTGATGCAGCGGGTGGTTTCTTATCCCTCTTCCCACCGACCCGGGTTCTTGATGATTTGAACTATAAGGCAATCATGGTCGGATTCCCGCTGTTGACGCTTGGTATTATTACCGGTGCTGCTTGGGCTAACTATGCCTGGGGAACTTACTGGAGTTGGGACCCGAAAGAAACGTGGTCACTGATTGTTTGGTTTATTTACGCCGCGTTTTTACATGCCCGCTTCACCAAAGGGTGGGTTGGTAAGCGTGCCGCTTGGCTCTCCGTTATCGGTTTTGCTGCAACAATCTTCTGCTACTTAGGGGTTAACCTGCTTCTATCAGGTCTGCATAGTTACGGTAGCCTGAACTAACAGAAGGAATATTTCATACGACAAAGACCGGGTTTTTCCCGGTCTTTGTCGTATGGGTACTCGCATGACGACTCTTTCAATCATACTACCGATTCAACCAGGTCCAACTCCCCGTGCCTTGGAACGACTTGATGCTCTTGACTGGCCGCCTGACCAGCTGGAATTACTGGTCGCACGCGGCATGTCTCCCAGTGCCCAGCGTAATGCTGCTGCCCACGCGGCAACCGGAGAAATTCTCTATTTTATCGATGATGATTCATTGATTCCCCCTGACCAGCTGCAAAGGATCGTTAAGAGTTTTGCTGACCCATCAATGATGGCAATTGGTGGTCCTTCCCTGACCCCTGAAGACGACTCGTTCCTGCAACGCTGTATTGGGGAGGTCCTTGGGTCTCTAATTGGAGCCGGTTCTGTTCGGGCGCGCTATCGTGTCGTTGGTGAGAAACGTCCGAGTTCTGAACGGGAGTTGATTCTCTGCAACCTTGCCATCAGACGCTCCGCATTCCTGGCTGCCGGTGGTCTGAACGAGGCGCTCTACCCCAATGAGGAGAACGAACTGCTCGATCGTTTGAAACAGCAGGGCGGGGGGGTCTGGTATGATCCGGCAATGGCGGTTTACCGCAGTCAGCGTGAAACGATGCGCGCCTTTGTCTATCAGATGTTCCGGTATGGGCGGGGGCGGGGGCAACAAACCCGTATTAGTGGCACGATCCCCGTCACTGCGCTGGCGCCACTGCTGTTATGGGGATATCTCCTTGGGATGGCGCTCACCCCATCGATATGGTTGGCGATACCGCTTATCTGCTACCTACTCCTGGGGATCCTGACCGGCTTTCGTACTGCCTATCGTTGCCGCATGCCGGGGATGGCATTGCTCTTTCCGGTTCTCGTGGGTGTAATGCATCTTTCAAACGGTTTTGGTCTTGCCCGTGGACTTCTGTCTCCCGCACCACGTCCGGATCCCGTCAAATCGACACAGATTACCATTGAACAGCATCAGGTTGACTGCCAACAGTCACCAGTTTCCCCTTAGCTATTCCATAGTAGTCATGGCACTACGCAACGTTTTAGGCTAAGATAGACGATTGAGGTGTCAGCGCTACCGATTTTGTTTTGGAGATGCAGTATGGACGTTAGTATTGTCATTCCGGTGTATTGTGAAGAAGAAACAATTCCCCTGTTATATGAGGCTGTTACCACAGCACTTGACCCTAGTGGGCTGTGCTATGAGGTAATCTGTGTAGACGATGGGTCGACTGATCGCTCTTTTGCATTGTTAGAGCAGCTGGCTGCCCGCGACCCTCGTTTTCGGGTTATCCGGTTTCGGAGAAACTTTGGTCAGACCGCTGCCATGGCAGCCGGTTTCGATGCTGCCCGTGGCGAGGTGGTCATCCCGATGGATGGTGACCTACAAAATGACCCCGGTGATATTCCACTCCTACTCGCTACCTTGGCAGAGGGGTTTGATGTCGTTTCCGGGTGGCGTAAGGATCGTCAGGATACCTTCATTAGCCGAACCCTGCCGTCCCGAATCGCCAATGCACTGATCTCACGTATGACCGGCGTCCACCTCCATGATTATGGCTGTAC
>JBLIZM010000109.1:0-6268 GCA_048859855.1 Trichlorobacter sp. | reverse complement strand
ACCTCGAGGTTAACCGGCTCGAGAAATACATTACCTTTTTGGCAACGACCGGCTCCACTTCTCCGTTTATCGGCCTTTTTGGCACGGTTTGGGGGATTATGGTGGCTTTTGAAGGGATTGGGCGTACCGGTTCTGCCTCGTTGGCTGTTGTTGCGCCAGGTATTGCTGAAGCATTGATTGCAACGGCGGTCGGCCTTGTCGCTGCAATACCCGCGGTTATTGCGTATAACCATTTTCAGCATAAAATCAGGGTTCTGATTAAGGAAATGGATAGCTTCTCCACAGAGTTTCTCAATATCGTCCAGCGGACGATTTCCAGTAAGTAGGAGGTCACATGGCAATGGGTGGTAGTGATGATGACCGCTCGGTAATGGCTCAGATTAACGTGACCCCTCTTGTGGATGTCATGCTGGTTTTGCTTGTTATCTTCATGGTAACAGCACCAATGATGCAACAGGGGGTTCAGGTAAACCTGCCCAAAGCTGATACTAAGGGGATGAGTGCCCAGGAAGACACGGTTATTGTATCGGTTGACCGCTCAGGGCGAACCTATATCAATAAGACGGAAGTCCCAAGTGGTGATTTACGGCGACGACTTGCAGAGCAATTTGCGACAAGAAGTAAAAAAGAGGTGTTCTTGAAGGCTGATGCTGGCGTTCCCTATGGAGATGTTGTTCGGACGATGGCAGATATCAAAGGAGCTGGTATTGAACGGCTTGGCATGGTGACGGAACCGTCGAAGCAGTAGTATGACACCCATCCGCCTCCAGCATACTCCCTGTTCCATGAAGACAGCATGGCTTCTGTCCATAATGGGGCATCTGCTTGTTTTGGCACTTTTTGTTTTTTGGGAGTGGTATTCTCCGACTCCAACCAGTTCTGTGACGTATTACGTCGATCTTGCAAACTTACCGGTTGCTTCACCTGCCTCGGGGAGTCCCACAGCAGTGGAGCCTTCGGCCTCCCGCGATACGGCTCCCCCTGCCTCTACGCCTGTCGCTACACGAGCACCGATGCAGCCCACCACGCCACGCTCTGCCCCAACTGATGAATCCTCCTTTGCAGAGCGTATGGCAGCTATCCGATCCCATGCGGACAAGCAAAAAAATGAGCAGGATGCCCGTCGTCAGGCTGCTACCTATGATGACCTCCGTCGTCGGGTTGCCTCCCGCTCTAAGGGGACGCCGGGGGGGAGTGGCAGTGAGGCAGGTAGTGACTACACCTCTTATTTACAGTCACGCTTTAAGGATGCATTCGAGGTGACCATCAGTTATCAGACGAAGGCTCCCTACGTCCTCATTGCAGTATATGTTGACGCAAGGGGACGAATAACGAGAGCGCGGATTGATAAGAGCAGTGGAGATAGGGTTTTTGAATTAGCGGTACAACGAGCGATAAGCATGGCTGAACGTACGATCACTCCCCCACCATCGAAAAGTGGCTATGAGGGTGTTTTTGTGTTTAAGCCACAGGGGGTTAGTTTGAGATGAAGCGCTACCTAATTTTGCTCATGATGCTCTGTGTATTTTGCTCCTCAGTAGTGGTATGGGCAGCAGATACTGCGGTTGAGGTAACCGCCCGTGGAAATCGTTCGTTACGACTCGGTATTGTTGCGCCACAACCTACAGGGGCATCATATAAGACGCAACTCGCGGATACCATGGCTGCGGTCCATGCATTTGATATGCAGATGTCCGGAATTGTACAGTCAGAGGTTACGAGCCTTCCCCCCTTAGGTCATGGACTTGCTGTGTCATCAGCAGATTATGACCGGTGGGCAACATCAGGGTTTGAGCTGATGGTGAGGGGAACGTACGCACTTTCCGGCGATACACTGGTTACCGAATTCAGACTGTATGATGTCATCGGTAAAAAAATGCTGACAGCAAAGCGATATACTGGCCGTGCTGCAGACACGAGAAAAATGGCACACCTCTTTAGTGATGAAGTGGTCCGTACGTTGACTGGTGAAAAGGGAACATTTAGCGCTCATATTGTCTTTGTTTCCACCCAGAGCGGCTCAAAAGAGCTCCATATGATGGATTGGGACGGGTATGGAGTGCAGCGCCTCACAAATCATCACTCTATCTTATTGTCTCCCGATGTTTCTCCAAATAGTACGATGGTGCTGTTTACCTCCTATCGCAGGGGAAATCCCGATTTGTATGTACGTAACCTTGCCCAGGGAACGGATACGATTTTGTCTGGGAGGAGGGGGCTCAACATTACCGGTGCTTGGTCCCCTGATGGCAAGCAGGTGGCCTTAAGCATGTCACGGGAAGGGACGACCGATATCTATCTGATTGATACCAAGGGAGCGATTATTAAACGGCTTACCTCAGGTGCTGGAGCCAATGTTTCTCCGACGTGGTCACCTGATGGAACCAAAATAGCTTTTATATCGGACCGCCATGGTAAACCAAATCTGTTTGTTATGAATCGTGATGGCAGTAATGTACGTAAGCTTGCTGGTGGTGGGTATCTTGCAACACCTGCCTGGTCTCCAAAGGGTGATGTTATCGCTTTTACCCGGATGTCCGGTGGTTTCCAAATTTCAGTAGTGACGCTTGATGGTGCAGAAACCCAACTAACATCCAGCGGAAACAACGAGCGCCCCCGTTGGTCGCCTGATGGGCGCATGATTGTCTTTGGTTCAAAGCGATCTGGAACGGAAGCTCTATATGTGATGCGTCGGGATGGAACCGGCCAGACCAAGGTTAGTCGAGTTAGTGGAATTGCCCAACATCCGGTTTGGCTCCCTTAGCGTGGATGGCATGTGTTGGAGTGCTTGCAAAAGTAAAGTGTGGGTGTATAATCAATTTTCTTAATATACCGCTACAATTTTAATAGGTGAACTGGCAAGGAGAACTCCCATGAAGCAAGGCGTGAAGCAGGTGGCAATGATAATTTGCCTAGCAGGGCTCACCGCATTTGGGTGTGCGAAGCAGGAGTTGGTTAAGGACGCTCCGCTCGTCAATGCGCAGACCCAGCAGGATGAGGCGGCCCGTAAGGCTCGTGAAGCCAAAGCCGCTCAAGATGTTGTGGTTCAGCAGGACTCAATCAAGACGGTTGAGCAGCTACCACAGGCGAACCAAAAGGTTATTGCTGAGTTTAAGCTAGACACCGTCTATTTCGATTTTGACAAGTCCGACCTGCGGCAAGATACGCGGGATATTCTTTCAAAAAATGCAGCAGCTCTCTTGAAAAAATATGCCGATACTTCTATTCGGGTTGAGGGGCATTGTGACGAACGTGGTTCTGACGAATATAACCTGGCTCTTGGTGAGCGCCGTGCAAAATCGGTTGCTGCGTATCTGGTTACGCTCGGCATTAAGTCCGACCGGATTTCAACCATTAGCTATGGTAAGGAAAAACCGGTAGTGACCGGTTCTGATGAGGCGAGCTACAGTAAAAACCGTCGGGCTGAGTTTGTTATCGCCAAATAGGATATACGGATTTTTTTAGTATGGTCTGAAACAACACCGGTTCAGGGAGCTCCTGTACCGGTGTTGTTGTTCTGTGGCTTGACTTTGGCAATACTAATATATATTAATCCTCATATATTAATATCGAGGTGTAGTGCATTATGATGATACGACGTGCTGTTACAGGATGGATTGTTGCCGCAGCATTGGCGAGTCCCGTTGCTGCTGCAGGAATTGAACAGTTGACTTTGCGGGACGCAATTATGACCGGTGTTGAGCGCAATCACTTAATCAAGGCGGCGCGCCATGTCTCGGATGCTGCTCAGGCAGGAGCCACGGCGGCACAATTACATTTTATGCCAAGCCTGACACTCGAAGAGAGCTGGGCACGCACCAACATTCCTGTAAACACGTTCATGATGAAGCTAAACCAGGGGCAATTTACTTCGGCAGATATGCAGGCTCTGGCACAGCCCGGTAATAAGCCGGCAACCCTGACGGATTATACAACGTCTGCGACACTTGAACAGCCACTGTTCGTGCCAACAGCCTGGGCTGGCGCACGTGTCGCCCGTCTCGGGGCAGAGCGGCAACAGGCACTTGCTAGTCAAACGATTGAGCAGATTGCACTGCGTATTTATCAAGGATATCTCGACGTTTACAAATCTCATGCATATCTACAGCTTGCTGAAAAAGCGGTTGAGGAAGCACGTGAAAGTAGACGGCAGGCTCATGTCCGCTTGACGGCAGGGCTCGGGCTTAAGTCCGATGAGCTTAGAGCCGATACCCAGCTAGCAGCTATGGAGCAGCAGGCGATTACAGCCCGTAATAACTTGACGTTGGCACGGATGCAGCTCGCGATAGCGATTGGTGGTTCCCGTGGACAGGAAGTCGATGTCAAGGGACCGATTCGGCTTAAAGCGCAGCAATCAGCCATGACGCTTGATCAGTTGTTGCAACAGGCGCGTACTCAGCGTCAAGACCTTATCGCTGCAGAGCGTGGAAGCGAACATGCTTCGGCCACCGTGCTTCAAACCCGTGCCCAGTATCTTCCGACGGTCGCAGCAGTTGGGGCTTGGCAGATGCATGATAACCGGACTGCATTTTCTCAAGACCAGGATGGTTGGTCAGTGGGAGTTGCTCTCCGCTGGAATATCTTTGATGGTTTTAGAACCTCATATGGTAATGCTCAGTCGGTGGCAAACCGGGCTGCTGCTGAAGCAAACCTTCAGTCGGTTCGGAACGATGTAGAGTACCAGGTTCGTGAGGCATGGTTGCGTAAGGATGAAGCGGAAAAGCGTCATTATGTCGCGCAGACGGCGCTTACCGCTGCAGAAGAGGCGACACGGTTACTTGCCAAACGATTCGAAAACTCACTGGCGACCATGGTTGAACTGCTTGATGCCCAGACTGCATTGAATCAGGCACGGGCTAATGTGGCTGATTCAGAGGCTCATGCCGCTTATGCCGCCGGTAATGTGTATTATGCTGCAGGTGCTTTCCTTAAGGAGGTTCAGTAATGTCGAGATGGTATGCTCATTCAGTATCGTATGTAGCTCTTTGCTTGGCCGTTACATTGGCTGGGTGTTCATCTGAGTCAAAACAGGGAAAGGTGGCCGCCCCTCCAGCTGTCACTGGGGTCTCTTTGCAGAAGGTTACGGTTTCTGATCTTCCTGAACAACTTGATGTTGTTGGAACAGTGCGGGCCAGAACGAGCGCCGTTGTCTCAGCCCGAGTTGCTGGTACAGTGAGTATCCTGCATGTGCGGGAGGGGGATCGGGTCAGGAAGGGGCAGGTTCTCGGTAAGCTGGACTCCCAAGAGAACGTCGCACAGGCTAACAGTGCTGCTGCTGCAGTTGATGATGCCCGCCGTGGTGTCGACGAGGCGATTGCCCGTCGTAAGCTCGCAGATGCGACCTACGGCCGCTTTAAGCGACTTTACGATGAACAGGCATTGACCCGTCAGGAATTTGAGACTCGCCAGACAGAGCGTGACCTTGCCCACCAAGCGGTTGCTCGTGCTGAAGCTCGCTTACGCCAGGTTCAAGAGTCATCTCGCGCTGCCGGTACTATTGCAGACTATACCCGTCTTGTGGCACCAGTGTCCGGGATTGTAACCGCAAAGCCGGTCGCATTGGGGGCTACGGTTTTCCCGGGGCAACAATTGATGACGATAGAAGATGAAGGGACCTATATGCTTGAATTAGCGATCCCCGAATCATATAGCAGGGTAGTAAAGGCAGGGAGCGTTATACAGGCTCAGGTTGATGCGGTTGGTCGTCAGTTCTCAGGAAGAATTACTGAGGTCGTTCCGGCGAGCGATCCGGGAAGCCATACCTATGTTGCCCGTATTCCGCTTAGTGGTAAAGGCGTCCGCTCTGGTCAGTTTGGCCGTGGCACCATAACGCTGTCAGCAACGGTTAAAGGGGTTAAGGTTCCCAAACAGGCTGTTTTTGAGCGTGGTGCTCTGACGGCGGTCTGGGCGGTTGGGGCCGATGAAATTATTAGAATGCGTATTGTTAAAACAGGCAGAACCAGTGGGAATACCATTGAAGTTCTTTCGGGTCTTGCAGATGGGGATAGGATTGTAACCGTCGGCATGGATAAAGCGGTAGATGGCGGTCGCCTAACGTCAGCGACACCTCCGGCGGAGAAAAAGTAACCGGAGTAGATCTGTTGTTTTACCATCTATGTGCAAGAGAGGTTCCGTATGCTTCAGCTCGGCTTTGCCGGTAAGATTGCCCGTGCATTTATTGACTCAAAACTAACGCCGCTGATTGTGGCTGCTTCATTGCTGCTGGGCGTTTTTGCAATCAAGATGACTCCCCGTGAGGAGGAACCAC
>JBLIZM010000108.1:0-3527 GCA_048859855.1 Trichlorobacter sp. | reverse complement strand
ATCTCTTATCTGCACATTAAGGCCAGCCTTGCCGAACCGGCCTTTGTCATTTCTGCTGTGCAGAAAGGGCGTGTGATTCTGAGGGAATACGACCTGAATACCGACTTGCAGTGCGGCAAAGGGTTTGTGGTGTTCAGGCATCTTGAACAGATTGATTACGAGATTATTCTTGATGCGAGTTCAGACGTTGACGGCATCAATCTGTTTATCGGAAGAACATCCCTTGCGATGCTGCTAGGTGAAAGCCTGGCAGGTGAACTTCTGGTTAAACTAAACATAGCTCAGGCACCATCCGCTACAGTCCAGCTTGTGCCGCCTCAGATAACGGCAATTCTGTTCTCGGCGGTTCAGGAACATCTGACCGGCCAGATGCGCAGGCTCCATGCCCAGGCGAAGTCTCTGGAGTTTCTTTCGGCTCTGGCCCACCATCTGGTGCATGACAAGCAACCGTATGCAACAGCATCAGGCCACAAAGAACAGCTTGTAGAACAGCTGCATAATGAGCTGACGCATCTGGAGGGCAAGGTGCCAAGTCTGGAGGTGCTGGCGCAGCAATACGGTATTTCGGCGAGGTTGCTGAATGACGAGTTCAGGAAGCGGTACGGAAGCTCCATATACAACTACGTTTCTGAGCTGCGCCTGACCGCAGTCCATGAAAAGCTGATTAAGACCGCTATGCCGATGAAAATACTGGCATTAAACATGGGCTATTCCCACGTTAACCATTTCATCAGTGCTTTTGGCAAAAAGTTTGGCTATTCACCGGGGAGTTTAAGAAAAAAGGGAAATGATTTTTAAGGAATCAGGCTCCAGACAGCGCGTTCAATAGCCGGACACAAGATAATATATCTACACTGCATATGCCCTACCATCTCCTCTTGCTTCTTATATATCGGGAAGACTATCTTTGTCCTACATCGGATTGATCATGACATGTTCTACGCTTTTAAACGCATCATATCATCATTGTGATTTTTTTATTATAAGCTATCTTGTGACTTATCTAAGGTTGGAGTCAAGCAGCTTCGATGATTTGTTATGGTTTGAAATGACATGGTCACACGGCGGTCACAGATTGGTCACAGACTTGACTTGTTTAGTATGAAATGACAGCTGGCAGGGGTTATGCAGTAGAAACTGAAAAATCTGTAAAGCCGCAAAAAATAAGAGCCAGGTACTTGACCTGGCCCGTGTGTTTTAATGGAGCGGGAAACGAGATTCGAACTCGCGACTTCAACCTTGGCAAGGTTGCACTCTACCACTGAGTTATTCCCGCTTGGTGAGAAAGGTTTTATAGCAAAAGCCGATACAGCGTGTCAATAGTTTTTTGACTGTTAGGGGAGGTCCGGCCCTACAAGTGTATAGTTGGGTTTAAATGGGTCTCGTAGGTCGAGGTGGCGTAATTTGCTCGTAGGGCTACCCATTATCATGATACGAACCTGTTTTATGTCAGGCATATTGGTGCAGATGGTGTTAGTAAGTGCATAAACAGCAGTCATTTCTGCAGCACTCCCCGCGGCCACGTTTTCGCTGAAACTGTCTTCAAAGTCAAGAATGGCGGTTTCCCGTTGGATAGTAACGCTACGTAACACGGTTGCATCTGGTAACACCGGAAAAAGCTCACTGATCGGCCCTTTTGATAATTCATCTACAATAGTTCGTAGGCATGCGTCTTTATTTTCGCAGCTGTCTACTTCTCTTGCTTCGCGATGGAGTTTGTTGCGGTCGTCAGCGAAGAAAAGGATGATTTTTTTCAGTTGTGCTTCACCCTGTTTACACGGTGGGGTGTTCGGCATGATTTTAGCTTCATGGTACTTCTGCCAAAGCAGACCTCCGAAAACCAGGGCAACTAACAAAAAGGGAATGATAATATCAGCGCCGATGCGCCGTGGCGGACGTGGTGCCATAGTTAATGGTCCTCCGGAGATGGCTTGCAATCTTCCAGTGATACTTGGTAGACATCACCGAGTTTACCACCGAGGAATCGATTGCCTACCCGGATAAAGCCTGCGGGCACGTCAGTAACAAAGTAATGGTGATTCCCACTTTCGGTCACGGGGCGCAGCATGTCTTGTTCGGCTAAAATCGCTGCTACCGTGCGGGCGGTTTCCTCTGCTGAATCAACAAGGACTACGTCAGGCCCCATTATCGTTCCAATAACTTTTTTAAGGAGTGGGTAGTGGGTGCAACCAAGTACGAGGGTGTCTACGCCGGCTTCTTGTAAGTCATGTAGGTACAGTTCTGCGGTACGGTAGGCGATATCATTGTCAACCCACCCCTCTTCAGCCAACGGGACAAAAATTGGGCAGGGGGTCGCTAGAACTTCTACTTCTGGATTGAGCCGCTTAATCGCGCGGGTATAGGCGCTGCTGCGTATGGTTCCACTGGTGCCAATAACACCGATTTTACCACTGCGGGTTGCTTCTACCGCACGGGTTGCTCCTGGTTCGATAACGCCGACAACCGGTATGGACAGTTGCTCCTGTAATGCGGGAAGTGCAACGGCAGATGCGGTATTGCAGGCGACAACCAGCAGTTTGATGTCCCGACGTGTCAGGAACGTCGCAATTTCCCGTGCATAGCGGATAACCGTATCAGGTGACTTGGTCCCATAGGGTACCCGGGCCGTGTCGCCGAAATAGATCGTATCTTCCTGGGGAAGTACTTTCATCAGCTCCCGCAGAACAGTCAGACCACCGACACCAGAATCGAAAATACCTATCGCCTGCCAAGACACGTCCATCACCTCGTGAGTGCACAATAATTATATTATCTTATAGTGTTTCTTGACGAGAGGCAAGCCTTACTGCTGGTGACTATCACCTTGACAAACGGGCTCGCTATGATTAGGGTGAGCATTAGCACTCTTGAATATAGAGTGCTAATCTTAGGACAATTACTATTACATGACCGGTGCCGTATGCTTAACCTGACATTATCACAACGTAGCAGGCAAATTCTCGAAGCGATTATTGAGGATTATATTGCTACTGCTGAGCCGGTTGGCAGTAGTACGGTTGCCAAACGTCATGATTTGCCGATGTCGTCGGCAACGGTTCGTAATGTTATGGCCAGTCTTGAGGAGCTAGGGCTTTTGGCCTCTCCACATACTTCTGCTGGTCGGGTTCCAACCGATAAAGGTTTTCGCTTTTATGTGGACTCACTGGTTGGGGTTCGTTCGGTAACCCATTCTGAGAAGAAAGAAATATTACGGCGCTGCCGTGAAACCGGTGGTACACCGTCAGAACTTTTGCGGGAAGCAAGTACCGTATTATCAATGCTTTCTAACTATACGGGGCTGGTGGTTGCACCGCGTCTCACAACAGCGACCTTCCGCCAGATTGAGTTTGTCCGTCTTGGTCCTGCCCGGGTGCTGGCCATTTTAGTAACCTGTAATGGTACGGTCCAAAATAAAATTCTTGATATTGATGGCAACCTGTCTGTTGAAGATCTGGGAAGAATGGCCAACTACCTGAACCAGACGCTGGAAGGGCTGACTATCGATCAGGTGCGTGCGCGGATCTTGT
>JBLIZM010000107.1:0-2711 GCA_048859855.1 Trichlorobacter sp. | reverse complement strand
AAAACGGTATAGCAACCTCGAATATGACCTTGAAAAGGGAGAACGGGGCGAGCGATATGTCCATGTCGAATCACTCCTGACTGATCTGACCGCTACTGAAGCAGCACTGGTGGTTAACAACAATGCGGCCGCTGTTCTCCTAACACTCAGCGCCCTGGCCCAAGGGCGTGAGGCAATTGTCTCACGGGGGGAACTGGTTGAAATCGGCGGTTCGTTCCGCATACCTGATGTCATGCGACACAGCGGGGTCACCCTCGTTGAGGTGGGGACCACCAACCGCACCCATCCTGCAGACTATCGACAGGCCATCAGTGAGCAGACAGCGATGCTGGTGCAGGTTCACACCAGCAACTTTGCAATTGTCGGTTTTAAAAGCGCCGTTGATACGAAAACGCTTGCCGACATTGCCCATCAGGCAGACATACCGCTTGTCGTTGATGCCGGAAGCGGCTCACTTGTCGACTTCTCAGCGCTGGGAATCCCCGGAGAAGCCACCGTTCGCAGCTATATTGATGCCGGAGCCGACCTTGTCACGTTCAGTGGTGACAAGCTGCTCGGTGGGCCACAGGCCGGTATCATTGTCGGGAAGCGTGAATACATCAGCCAGCTCAAAAAACATCAGCTCCTGCGTGCACTTCGTATTGACAAGCTCACGCTGGCGGCACTGGAAGCGACGCTCCTGCTCTATCGCACTCCTGAACGGGCCTGGCAGGAAATTCCGACCCTGCGGATGATGACCGAAGCATTGTCTACCCTTACGCAGCGGGGAAAACGTCTCCGTCGCACCCTTCGCTCAGCACTTCCGGCAGCTGCAGAGGTTACGATTTGTCAAGGGACCTCCAGCCCCGGTGGCGGAACCTTCCCGCTCATCGAACTCCCGACAATACTGGTAACCATACAATTACCGGGGTGGTCTGCAGCCCGTCTCGATACGACACTCCGCAAAAGCGAACCAGCGGTCATTGGAAGAGTCTATCAGGACACCTATCACCTTGATGTCAGGACACTGCGCACGGAAGAATTCAGTCAGATAGCCGCCCTGCTTTCCCACTGCCTCGAGCAGACTCCATGACCACCGGCCCCTGCTATGCCTTAATACCAGCGGCAGGCATGGGACGTCGCATGGGGGCTTCTATCAACAAGCAGTATCTTGAGCTGTTTGGCATGCCGATTGTTGCGCGAACCATTCAGGCTTTTTCGCGTCTTGATGACATTGCAGGGATCGTACTCGTCATTCCAGAGCAGGAGATTGCCTACTGTCAAGAGCAGGTGATTGATCGCTACCATCTCGACAAGGTTGTGGCGATTGTCCCCGGCGGAGCAGAACGACAGCAGTCAGTGCTTAACGGATTGACCTACCTGACTCAGATTGCTCCTCCCGAAGCAGTTGTTCTTATACATGACGGGGTACGCCCCTTCATTAGTAGTGAATTAATCCGAAAGGCCTACAGTCAAACAAGCCCCGGCGTTGGAACCCTTGTGGCTGTACCGGTCAAGGACACCATCAAGGTCGTTGAGCAGGGGGTAGTCACCAAAACACCAGATCGTCGCACGCTTTGGCAGGCTCAGACCCCCCAAAGCTTCACGTTAGGCGACATCTATGATGCCCATTGTGCCGCACAGATGAACGGCCTATGCGCTACTGACGACTGTGCAGTTGCTGAAGCCTATGGCATCACGATTCGTATTATCGAAGGGGAGTACACCAACATTAAGCTGACGACTCCTGATGATCTGCATTATGGTGAACTACTGTGCCGTCTCACTGAAACGGACTAGGGGCTCTTTATGCTTATGAAACAGATTCTGATTGTAGATAACGGCACCCAAGCTGCTCACGAAGCGGTCACTCTCCTGAAAGACGGGCCATATGGTATCCAGTTTGCTTCCAGCTGCCTCGAGGCTCGTACGATAATTTTCGAGACGCACATCGATGCTATTTTGCTCGGCTCGCCGGCCCAGGATCAGTGTCTCCCTCCCCTTGATCACTTAAAGGAAACAGCCAATGACCCGGCAGTCATCGCGCTGCTTGACTCGGATGAAAATCACCGTTTTCTTGACTGCCACAAGCAAGGGGCACTTGACTGCCTGATTGTCCCGTTTGATCAAGATAAACTCTGCAAAAGCATTGAGCGCTGTCTTGCAATTAAAGCCCTTGAGCGAGAGAAGCGTGACTTTATCTCCATGCTTTCCCATGACCTGAAAAACCCGATTACCGCGGCAATTGGTTCTATTGATTTGGTTCGTGAAAAACGGCTCGGATCCATTAACCATGAGCAAGCCACCTACTTGATGTCTGCGATTGAAAGCTGCGATGAAGTGGTCACCATGATTGACAACCTGCTTGATGTTCATAAACTTGAAGCAGGAAAACTGATTTTTCGGATGGCTCAGACGTCGATTACATCGGTTATCCAACAAGTATTACATCACTTCAAAGGGAGCATCGGCCAGGCTCAACTGCAGTTACACCTCCATATGGAAGAAGAGTTGCCACTCGTTACCATTGACAAGACCAAAATGACAAGGGTCTTCGGCAACCTGCTTACCAATGCGATAAAATTCACTCCCACGGGTGGCAACATCAGTATTGACTGTCGCACCGGCATATCCGAAGACTCCAAGCTCGCCCTCATTATCAATGTCTCTGATACCGGCACCGGTATCCCACCATCAGAAATTGCTACGATCTTTGATCGCTTCGTCCAAGG
>JBLIZM010000106.1:0-3848 GCA_048859855.1 Trichlorobacter sp. | reverse complement strand
CACGAGCGACCATTGCGAGTGAGTGGCAGTCGGAGTTCGAAAGCAAAGCGAGATGATCAAGTGCGGAAATCCGACGAATCATATCAGGATCTGCAGACAAACCGGTCTCTATTGCAAATATCTGATCTGACAAATCACCAAAACAATCTTCAAGTCGGTCATACCCAGATCGGGAACCAAACAGTGAAAACCAAGGGGTCCAACCATGGGCAGGGATCAAAACTGCCCCTGAAGAAACCTCAAGGACCAGAGACAACAATTCATGGCTGCTCATCCCAAGAATAGGACGACCGTCTGAGTGTATATTGCCACGGGAGGCGAGAACACTTTGCAGACGTCGTGCTGAAGCAATAGTGGGCAGGTAGATCAAGTGATGCACCTTGCGGGTGGCACCATCATGCTTATAAATCAAACTGATTTCAGTGGAGAGCATGAACCTGACCGGTGATTGGGTGCCAACCGATGGCAGGTACTGCATTGATTCTTTGGCGTACGGTTTTTTGAGTGAGAAAAGTCCAGATTCAGCCGGTTCTAATTGCTCATCCAAAAGAGAGAGCCACACAGGATGGATACAGTCACCGGTGGCAATAACCTGAATTCCCTTTATACGGGCCGCCTGTGCAATCCCTGCGGGTGTGCAGGCGGGGCTCGTCGCGCGTGAATACGGTGAGTGCAGGTGCAGATCACTGCGAAAGATCATTTGGAGAGATACGCTCTCAAATCGGCCAGTACCGGCTGATCAGCAGGTGCCCAGTCGAGTTTATCAAGCAGTGAGGGGGTAACCCATGCAATTTGCGCATGCTCATTTAAAATCGGTTCACCCTGTAACTGGTCACAGACAAAAGGCATGAGGGTAACACTAAAGGTTGGATAGGTGAAATGATGACACGGAAGTGCATGAATGATGCGGACAGCTATTTCGAGTTCTTCACGCAGTTCTCGATGGAGACAATCGTCAGCTGATTCATTCAGCTCAAGTTTACCACCAGGGAACTCCCACTTTAAAGGTATAGACATGGTTGCAGAACGTTGAGCCGCAAGAATCAAACCATCGCGGATAATGATTCCGCATGCAACTGTTACATGGCGAAGTGGTGTAGTTGACATAGGATTAAGAACGTCGGCCTGAGCAGATACCCAGGCCGACGTTGATTTTTTACGCAAGACGATGTGCGTATAAGGGGAATTGCTGCATTAACGTATTTACTCTTGCTTTTACCGCAAGCAGTGCCTGCTCATTGCCGATATTGGCAATTGCGTCAGCGATAAACTCAGCAACCAGCGGCATTTCCTTTTCCGTTAAGCCGTGGGAAGTACATGCCGGCGTACCGATTCGAATTCCAGATGTTACAAACGGTGAACGCTCTTCGAACGGCACGGTGTTTTTGTTAACGGTAATGCCGGCAACATCAAGTGCTTCTTCAGCTGCTTTACCGGTTATTTCCGTACCACTGAAGTTGACCAGCATTAAGTGGTTGTCCGTACCACCGGAGGTTAGTTTGAACCCTTTAGCCATCAGGCATTCAGCCAACGTCGCCGCGTTTTTAACAATTTGCTGTTGATACGTTTTAAACGATGGTTGCAGTGCTTCCTTAAAGGCAACCGCCTTGGCAGCAATAACATGCATCAGCGGTCCACCCTGGATACCAGGGAAAATTTGTGAGTTTATGGTCTTTGCAAACTCCTCACGACAGAGAATCATGCCGCCACGGGGGCCACGCAGTGTTTTGTGCGTGGTGGTGGTAACAAATTCAGCGTACGGTACTGGACTTGGATGCACACCAGCAGCAACGAGTCCGGCGATATGAGCCATATCAACCATCAGGACCGCCCCTACTTTGTCAGCAATTGCTCTAAATGCCGGGAAGTCAATAGTTCGGGGATAAGCACTTGCTCCAACAACAATCATCTTGGGTGAATGCTCGAGGGCAAGACGCTCGACCTCAGCATAATCAATCCGCTCCGTCTCACGAGAAACGCCATAGGGAACAACCGTATAGAATTTACCCGAAAAGTTAACGGGGCTGCCGTGGGTCAAGTGACCACCATGAGCCAAATTCATGCCCAAAACCGTGTCGCCTGGCTTACAGACCGCATTGTAGACCGCCATATTGGCTTGTGATCCGGAGTGTGGCTGCACGTTGGCATGCTCGGCACCAAATAGCTCCTTGGCACGGTCAATAGCAAGCTGCTCAACAACGTCGACCTCATGGCACCCACCATAATAGCGCTTACCAGGATAACCTTCGGCATATTTATTGGTCATCAGGCTCCCCTGAGCTTCCAATACCGCCTCAGAGACAAAGTTCTCTGAAGCAATCAACTCAAGGTTATATTCCTGTCGCTGGGTCTCCTTGCGAATCGCTTCAGCTACTTGCGGATCAAATTGCTCTAAAATACTCATAAAAACAGCTCCTTCATTAGTTCATGTCTAACGGTGATACGTTTCCTCAAGTGCACTAATCCGATCAATGCGACGCTGGTGTCTATCCCCTTCAAAGCTGGCATCAAGCCATGCAGCAACCGATGCCATTGCCGTGTCAACGCTCAGAATCCGCCCCCCAAGCGCCAAAATATTGGCATTGTTATGCTGCTTTGCCAAGGCGGCCATCTCGGGTGAGGTAACCAGTGCCGCACGCACACCAGGAATCTTGTTCGCCGCAATAGAGATACCGATTCCCGTACCGCAAATTACAATACCGGCATCAGCTTCACCGTGAGTTACCAGTAAGCCAACGGCTTCTGCGAAATCCGGATAATCAACCGATTCAGGGCCATGGGTTCCGGCATCATCAACGATGATATCCCTCCCCTGCAGAAACGGAATCAATGCCTGTTTCAGCTCATAGCCACCATGGTCTGATCCAATGGCAATCCGCATACCTACACCCGCTTAAACAGCAACGTCGCGTTGGTACCACCAAAGCCGAGCGAGTTACTCATGACATAGTCGACACTGGCTTGACGGGCAGCATTAGGGACATAGTCAAGATCACAGTTTGGATCCGGTTCCTCATAGTTGATGGTCGGTGGAATTACATTCTGGTCAATGGCCATACAGCTGTATACCGCTTCGAGACCACCGGCAGCGCCCAAAAGGTGACCAGTCATTGACTTGGTTGAAGAGACCATTAATTTATAGGCATGCTCACCAAAGACTGACTTAATTGCCAGTGTTTCGTTTAGGTCGTTAAATGGTGTAGAGGTTCCGTGGGCATTAATGTAGCCGACCTGTTCAGGATTGACGCCGGCATTACGCAGCGCCATCTTCATGCAGCGAGCAGCCCCTTCACCGCCATCGGCCGGTGCCGTCATGTGATATGCGTCACCAGTCAAGCCGTAGCCGACAACTTCAGCATAAATCTTGGCACCACGCTTCTTGGCAGACTCATATTCTTCGAGGATGACGATACCAGCACCCTCACCCATGATGAATCCATCGCGGTTTTTATCGAAAGGACGTGAAGCATGCTTCGGATCATCATTGCGATCGGAAAGAGCGCGCATAACAGCAAAGCCGCCAATGGCAAGTGGTGTGATCGTTGCTTCAGTTCCACCGGCAATCATGGCATCTGCGTCACCACGGGCAATCATATGATACGCATCACCAATGGAATGGGTACCAGTTGCACAGGCGGATACTGAAGAGAGGTTCGGACCTTTAGCGCCATAGCGGATTGAGATATGACCTGGTGCGAGGTTGATGATCAGCATCGGGATGAAGAATGGCGAAATTTTCTTATAGCCACCTTCAAGCATTGCGGTGTGGTACTTTTCGATGGTCGGCAGACCACCCAGACCGGCACCAACTAACACACCGACTCGCTCAGCATTTTCGTCCGTAATGG
>JBLIZM010000105.1:0-2187 GCA_048859855.1 Trichlorobacter sp. | reverse complement strand
TCGATCAAGGGGCCTTGCTGTACATCGTCAGTCAGACCATTACCAACCCGCATGGCGGCAACTGCCTTGGATAGCTTTTCGGCGAAAAGATCATAGACACCACGCTGAACCAGTAAGCGGTTGGTGCAGACGCAGGTTTGGCCGGTATTTCGGTATTTTGAAGCGACCGCTCCGTCAACAGCAGCATCAAGATCAGCATCATCAAAAACAATGAAAGGTGCATTGCCACCGAGTTCCATTGAAACTTTTTTCATGGTGGCCGCAGATTGCGCAGTCAGCTGCTTGCCGATCTCCGTTGATCCGGTGAAGGTTAATTTCCGGATAATCGGGTTGCTGGTCATTTCATCACCGATTTCTTTTGATGAGCCGGTGATGACACTGAATACCCCTGCCGGTATGCCGGCCCGTTCACCGAGTTCAGCTAATGCCAGCGCTGAATAGGGTGTTGCAGTGGCTGGCTTGACGACCATGGTGCAGCCGGCTGCCAGGGCAGGCCCGGCTTTGCGGGTAATCATCGCAGAGGGGAAGTTCCACGGGGTGATTGCCGCACAGACACCAATCGGCTCTTTGATCACCACAATTCTCTTATCCCTGGCATGGGCCGGTATGGTGTCACCATAAATGCGTTTACCCTCTTCAGCGAACCACTCGATAAAAGAGGCGGCGTAGGCAATTTCACCACGGGACTCAGCCAATGGTTTCCCCTGCTCTGCGGTCATCAGTTTAGCCAGATCCTCTTGATGCAGCAGCATTAAATCAAACCAGCGACGTAATATAACGGCACGTTCCTTGGCAGTCATGGCCCGCCACGCAGGCCAAGCGGCTTCAGCAGCCTCAATGGCTCGCCGGGTTTCCTTTGTTCCCATTTTGGGGATTGTACCGATAGTCTCACCGGTGGCAGGGTTCGTGACAGCAATGGTCTGTCCACTATCAGCAGCGGCCCAGCAGCCGTTAAGGTAGCAGTCCTGCCGCAGTAGGGTCGGGTCGTTGAGAATGAGCATGGGGTAACCTCCGGATTGGATAGATACGGGGTATGTCGTGCTGATTCTATACCGCACTTTTGTGCGTATGTCGATAAAATCGGTGTGGGGAAAACGACTGAACAGTGATGGGGGGGGAGAAGCGTGGCCATGCGGTAGAGCCGCATGGCCACGGATGACTATTTCTTGTTGATGGATTCCTTCAAGACGATGCTCGGCTTGAAGCTAATGGATCTCTTTGCTTCAATGGTTATGGTGGCACCGGTTTGTGGGTTGCGTCCCTTACGGGCTGCCTTCTTACGAACTTCAAAACTACCGAAACCGGATATCCGTAAATCATCTCCGGCGACTAATGTTTCCTTGATGAGATCAAGGACCGTGTCGAGCAGCTCCTGTGATTTTTTGCCGGTCATGCCGGTCTGGCTCTGAAGACGTGCTGCAAGGTCTGATTTCTTCATGGGGTCTCCTCTGCTGAATAGTTACTATCGTATCTCAGTTTTTTACGATTCATAGCATGGTGATGCGATACTTCTCCACTCACCAATATTCACAATTACTCACATAAGATATTTTCTTCCTTGAACCGTCCATCGAGCATGCTATCATGATACCCATGGGACAAAATCTCTGCGAATTCAGTAGTAACGAGTATGTTGTCGCGATTGTCGAGGATGATGACGATTTACGGCTTAATACGGCACTGTTTCTTGAGTCTCGTGGATTTCGGGTCTGGTCAGTAGCGTCAGCCGAGGAGTTTTATCGACGATTAGTAGCTGAGCATGCAGACCTTATTCTGGTTGACTTGGGGCTTCCCGGTGAGGATGGACTTTCACTGGTTAAACATCTGCATAGCTTGAACCGTTATTCAATTATCGTTATGACGGCACGCGGTGGCCTTGATGACCGGATTGCCGGTCTTGAGCAGGGGGCGGACTATTATTTTGTGAAGCCGGTTGACTTGTATGAGTTAACGGCAGGTATTCTGGCGGTGTTACGAAAAAAACAGCCGTCACTACCGTTAGATGATGTCTTGGTACCATCGCCAGTATGGGCACTGAACCGATCAGAAGGGGTTTTGATTACGCCAACCCGTATTGCCATAGATCTAACCTCCCATGAATTGACACTCCTTGAGCACCTTATGAATGCAGCGGAGAAGGTATTTTTAAAAACGGATCTCCTGGAGTTGTTTTGGCCGGGAAGTCCC
>JBLIZM010000104.1:0-2586 GCA_048859855.1 Trichlorobacter sp. | reverse complement strand
TTCATCACCCTATGGGGTGACCTTCATAGCTCCGTAACGGGGAGGGACGGCTTTGGCTACTTTGTTCACCAAAACGGCTCCAAGGCGAGTTCACAGACACCACCTATCGGTTCGCAGCAACCACCGACTCTCTGGCAAGCGATGTGACTGTTACTACTCCTTTTCACAGCCTTTATCAGTTATGGTCACTATATACGCCTAGTGATAAGCGCCCGTCAATCTATTTTTTAAGACTTTCTCCAAAACCATCCGCAAGGAATTCCCGTGAATAACGCACATAGTTCCCTGCCGAGCGCTTCAGCCAGGCAATCTCATCGGGAGTCAGGTCACGCTTGTAGCGGGCAGGAGAACCGACCCAAAGTGTATGGGGGGCAATAATCGTCCCCTCGGTGACCAAAGCCCGCGCCCCGACCAAAGCTCCTTCACCAACCACCGCCTTATCCATAACCATGGCCTGCATCCCTATGAAACAACCATTCTCCAGGGTACAGCCATGCAATGTAACACTATGGCCAATAGTCACATCATCACCAATAATCAATGGCGCGCCAGGATCTTCTGCATGCTTTTTATGGGTAACATGCAGCATCGTCATGTCCTGCACATTAGTTCGAGCACCTATCTGAATTCTGTTAACATCGCCACGGGCAACCACGTGGTACCAAATACTTGCCTCTTCACCAATGGCAACCTCACCAATCACAACAGCAGTCTCAGCAATGAAGGCTGAAGGAGCAATAACGGGCTCCATTCCCTTAAATGATTGAATCATAGCCGCTCCCTTTTTATGAAGAATGTACCGGTAACTGTAACAAATGGCGCTTGTTCACGCCATATGATTCTGCTATTTTATTAGTTTAAGAAACTGAGCCTTCGGAGGAACCCATGAAATTCACTAAGATGCACGGCGCCGGCAATGATTATGTCTATGTTAACTGTTTTGAGGAGACCGTAGCAGATCCGGCTACCGTCGCCATTCAGGTATCAAACCGCAACTTCGGCATCGGCTCTGACGGCTTAATTTTGATTATGCCCTCAACCGTCGCGGATGTCAGAATGCGGATGTTCAATAGCGACGGCTCGGAGTCGGAAATGTGTGGCAACGGTATACGCTGCGTCGCAAAGTACGCCTATGACCATGGCATCGTTGCAAGTACCAGCATCACAGCGGAAACTGGTGCCGGCATATTGCAGTTGACCCTTTTCCCTGACCAGAATAACAAAATTGAGCGTGTCCGTGTCAACATGGGACCACCGCGCCTCACCCGGTCAGCAATTCCGATGCTCGGCGATGAGACCCCCCAGGTTGTAGCAGAGCCGTTGACCGTCCTTGACCAGACTTTTTCCATTACCTGTGTTTCCATGGGCAATCCTCACTGCATCATTTATGTCGATGATGTCGATTCCTTCCCCGTTGCGACCTATGGTCCATTAATAGAGAACCATCCCTTTTTCCCGCGCCGCACCAATGTTGAGTTCATTCAGATTATTTCCCCCAGCGAAGTGAAGCAACGGACCTGGGAGCGTGGTGCCGGCGAAACGCTTGCATGCGGTACCGGTGCTAGTGCCGTCTGTGTAGCCGGTGTTTTAAATGGCTTTACCGAGCGTAGCATCCTCAACCACCTGGCCGGTGGCGACCTCTCACTTGAGTGGACCGCTGAAGGGCCCGTCTTTATGACAGGCCCGGCTACCGAGGTGTTTTCTGGCGAAATAACCCTCTAATACAGTCACGGATAAAGGAGTTATGGCAGATATGGAGATTCGCTTCGGAACGGATGGATGGCGCGGCGTTATTGCAAAAGAGTTCACCTTTGAAAACGTTGGAATCGTTGCCCAAGCTACTATGGACTGGATGGCACGGGAAGGACTTGCCGATGACGGTGTTATCATCGGTTATGATCGGCGTTTCCTTTCCCGTGAGTTCGCCGAGCTTGTTGCTGAAGTAGCCTGCGGTAACAACATCGCGGTGCGTTTCTGTGATGAGGTTTCGCCGACCCCTGCTGTCTCGTGGGCAGTAAAAAATCTCCATGCCGGTGCTGGCATTATAATCACGGCCAGTCATAATCCACCCATCTATAATGGCTTTAAAATCAAAGAACGCTTTGGAGGATCAGCCCGTCCTGAGACCACAAACCTCCTTGAGCAGATAATTACATATAATTGCGAAAATAATCGCCAGGTCATACGCACCCCCTTTCACGAGGGTTGCGCAAGTGGCCTCATAACACTGTATGACGCTGCGACCCCCTACATACAACAGCTTGGCCGCATCGTTGATATTCCGGCAATTAGCCGGGCGGGACTGCACGTTATAGCAGACCCGATGTATGGTGCAGGAAGCGGTTTTTTCAAAAGACTTTTGGGGTGCGAGGAGATTCATACGGAAGTTAATCCTGGTTTCGGTGGCTGCCCTCCTGAACCGATTGGGGAGCACCTTCAGGACCTTGCTGCTGCTGTTGTCTCTAGCGGCGCTGTTGCTGGCCTTGCACTTGACGGAGATGCAGACCGTATTGGTGCTATTGACGAACATGGCAACTTTTTCTCATCCCATGCCATCTTTACCGTCATTTTGAATCACCTGCTGGA
>JBLIZM010000103.1:0-2841 GCA_048859855.1 Trichlorobacter sp. | reverse complement strand
CCTTAGCATCCATTCTGACCGGTATCACCCACCGACCTGAGCGGATGGTAATGAAGTCATCTTGTAGGAAAAGAGCCGTCTCATGGCGCCGGACCAGTTCCTCCAGTTTACGCCGCACTCGATTCGCCAGTGTCCGTTTAGCACCGCGAATGGTTGAGAGCTCCCGAGAAGCGCTATCGAGTATTTCTCCTTCCGGCCCGAAGGTTGCGATTAACGGTTCGACTAGGTCAGCGAAACTACTGGGAAATGGTGTCAGTGACTGTATTGCCGGAATGTCGCTGCGTGGAGATAGTTGCCGAAACAGATCGGTCAAGGAGCCGAGTACCGGGATAAACTGCATGAGTTGTAGGGCGGTCAGTACAGCCCCGGCAGGTTTGAGTTCAAAGAGATGGGGGCGAATGTCGTCAAAAGGGTTGATACGGAGGTGACATCCTTGGTGCTGGAGCGCACAAAGCTCCTCAACACGCTCCCACTCCCGGATAATGGTTTCAGGAGTACTGAGCGGCCGCATGGCAGCAATCCGTTGCTTGGTTGCCGTACTATGGGCTGTGGCGGCGACGGCATCGAGTATCTTGTCAAACTCGAGCCGTATTAGGGTCTGTTCAGGAATCATGGGTCTCCGTGTCGGGGCGTGCTGCACGTGCCCGCCTACTACGACGTTGCTTCTGTTTTCGTTTTCGTTCCTGCTCGCTGGCTCGCTTGGGAGCGTTTCCGGTTAAAACAGCTAGCTGCTCAAGGAGTGACCGTCTGGCAAGAAAACGGTTAATCGACTGACTCCGTTCCCGGTCAGCGGTAACCACCAGGCCGGTTGCGTGATGACGGAGCTGTACCGCGGTTGCACTCTTATTCACATGCTGACCACCGGGTCCACTGGAATGGATAAACTGCTCGTCAAAGTCGGATTCAGTAACACTGAGCTCCAGCATACGTAGCTGCAACCAGCGGTTCTTCTGTTCACTTACGGCAAACATCGGTGTCGCCATCGCTACTCCCGCAGGTTAGATGCCACTACTCTACTGCAAAAGTGTGTGATGTGCAAATCCTGTCGCCGACGAGCGGTTGCCCAGATTATCCTGGCATGCTATGGTTATTTCAATCAGCAATTGATGGGGGGTACGGGTGAACGTATCGTTTCTTAGACGGTTTTGGGTAACGGTCTCAGCGTTATTAGTGGGTATCTATGCAAAGGGATTCAACCGCTTGCGGGTTGTTGGGATTGAACATATTCCTGCGCACGGTGGGGTGTTAATTGCATCAAACCATATATCTCCCTACGAGACGGTCTTTCTACCGGCAGTACTCCTCCGGCGTTTTCCGCTTCAGATGCTCTGGGCCCCTGCCAAGGAAGAACTGTTTAAAAAACCATTGCAACGATTTATTTACAGCTCATGGGGAGCCTTTCCCGTAAAGCGAGGGCGCGATGTCCGGGCTGGTAAAGTCCTGCACGATTTGTTGATGAGTGAGAAGGTGATGCTGTTCCCGGAGGGAACCCGGCATCCTGACGGACGCTTGGGACAGGGTAATCGTGGTATGGGAAAAGTTATCTATGACACCCGTCCCGTGGTAATTCCGACGGCGTTGATTGGTCTTAATCATTGGGCCTTTCCTTCATTTGGCGCCTGCGCAACCATTGTGTTCGGGGCGCCACTTGACCTTGACGACCTCTATCAGGGGGAGGACTGCAAGGATACCCATCTGAAAATTGTCGAACGGGTTATGGACGCCATTGAGTCCCAGTTGAAGGCTGAAGGTGCCTTTGTTGGGCGAATCGGCCAGCGGGAGGAAGGATGAGCCATTCGCTGACCCATGTGGAGATTTTTTGTGACGGTGCTTGTAGTGGGAACCCGGGGCCTGGCGGCTTTGGTGCAATCCTGCGGTGCCGTGGTGTTGAAAAAGAGGTGTCCGGTGGCGCTGCGGATACAACAAATAACCGTATGGAGCTCCAGGCTGCCATAGCTGCCTTGACGGAGTTGCGCAGACCTTGTCGGGGTGAGATAACCACAGACTCGCAATATCTGGTCAAGGGTTGTACCGAATGGATCATTGGTTGGCAGCGCAATGGATGGAAGAACAGCAAAAAAGAGGCTGTTTTAAATCGGGATCTCTGGGAGCAGTTGTTAGCCTTGACCGCACCCCATCAGGTGAGTTGGCACTGGGTAAAGGGACACGCCGGCCATGCCGAGAATGAACGCTGTGATCAGTTGGCTCGTGACGCAATTGAAAAAATGCGGTCCAGAGACTAGGGCCTCCAGACCGCACCATACTAGATTCCCCCCATGCAGAGGTATTTAACTTCCAAGTAATCTTCGATTCCGTATTTTGATCCTTCACGACCAAGACCAGATTCTTTAACTCCACCAAACGGTGCGATTTCTGTTGATACTAAACCAGTATTAATACCTACCATCCCGTATTCGAGCGCTTCGGAGACGCGCCAGACACGTCCAATATCGCGGGTATAGAGATAGGATGCCAGTCCAAACTCCGTATCATTTGCCATCGTAATGGCCTCTTGCTCCGTATCAAACACAAAAATCGGTGCAACCGGCCCGAAGGTTTCCTCACGGGCTACCAGCATCTCTGGTGTCACATCACACAGAATCGTTGGCTGAAAAAAGGTTCCACCAAGGTCGTGGCGTTTACCGCCGAGCGCTACGCGAGCCCCTTTTGAAAGAGCATCGGCAATATGTTCTTCGACCTTGGCAACGGAAGCCTCATCGATCAAGGGGCCTTGCTGTACATCGTCGGTCAGGCCATTACCCACCCGCATGGCGGCAACGGCTTTGGATAGCCTTTCGGCGAAAAGATCATAGACACCACGCTGAACCAAGATCGGAAGAG
>JBLIZM010000102.1:0-9329 GCA_048859855.1 Trichlorobacter sp. | reverse complement strand
GTGCACACCAGGTAGCCCAAAAATCTACCAGAACCGGCACCTCAGATTTAAGGACATCCGCATCAAAATTTGCATCGGTAAACGTCATAACTGCATCGCTAGCCATTGACTGCCTCCTCACGGGCATAATATTCAACTATTTGAATATTATACCCTATCCGATCGAAAATCAAGTTAAATTGACCTGTGTTATAGTATTGACGCGATGCCCACCTTAAACGTACAATATACTACTATGATTTAATTTTATCGGACTTCGCCTGGAGCGTCCATGACCCAGATAGCTTTTTATAGCACCATGATATTATATGCATTGGCAACCCTTCTGTATGTTGGTTGCCTGGCATCCCAAGCCCCTTGTAGGACCATTATTGCACGCAACATATTAACCGCTGGGTGTTTAGCTCATTTTCTTGCCGTGGTTCACCGATACATTGCAGTCGGACATCTGCCGATTACAAATCTGCATGAGTCCCTCTCTTTTTTCTCTCTGACCATTACCGCAATCTATCTCATGATTGAGTGGCGCTACAAAGTGGTGAGCCTCGGCGCTCTTGTTACACCGTTCAGCCTCATGATGGTCGTCGCCGCCAGCATGTTTCCTGCGGAAGTCCGCCCATTAAACCCTGCACTCAATTCAGCCTGGATTTATTCACACACGCTTTTGGCCTTCGGTGCGTATGCATTTTTTACCATCTCGGCGGCTGTAGCTTTGCTCTATATCATTCAGTCACATTTTTTAAAGAAGAAACATCTTGGTTCCCTCTTCATAAAGTTACCTCCACTTGATATTCTCGACGACATCGGCTACCGCTGTCTCGCCTTTGGGTTCCCGATGCTGACGGTAGCAATTATAACCGGTGCTATCTGGGCTTCCCGCGCCTGGGGCAGCTACTGGTCATGGGATCCTAAAGAGACCTGGTCGCTGATAACCTGGTTCATCTATGCGGCGCTGCTCCATGGTCGCATGACGACCGGATGGCGCGGCAAGAATGCGGCACTACTGACAATTATTGGATTTGCTATCATGCTGTTTACTTTCATCGGGGTCAACCTCCTGCTCCCGAGTCTGCATAGTTATTCGTAAGGGATGGAAACTACATGCATATACTCGTAGTTGGTCTCTCCCATAAAACGGCCTCTGTTGATATCCGAGAGAAGGTGGCATTCTCACCAAACACCATTGATCTCCCACTTAAAGCACTGACAGCACTCGAAGGGATCAATGAAGGGATTATTGTATCAACCTGTAATCGGGTCGAGATTTATGCCACTACACGTGATATTGCCGGAGGGATTGCACGTATTCGGCGTTTTATGGCTGATTTCCATGCAATTCCGTATGACACCATAGAGCCCCATCTCTATAGCTACCATGGTGAAGATGCTATTCGGCACGTCTTTAGAGTCGCATCAAGTCTTGACTCAATGGTTGTTGGCGAACCCCAGATTCTCGGGCAGATTAAGACCTCATATGGTTACGCTGCAGAGTTTAATACTTCCGGGATTATTCTGAACCGCTTCCTGCACAAAGCATTCTCTGTTGCAAAGCGGGTGCGCACAGAAACCAAAATTGCTTCTTCAGCGGTATCGGTCTCATTTGCCGCAGTTGAACTCGCACGTAAGATTTTTAATAGCCTTGCGGACAAAACCGTTCTTTTAATTGGTGCCGGTGAGATGTGTGAACTGGCAGCGCGACATTTCCTGACAAATGGTGCCCGTGAAATCATCGTCACAAACCGGACTTTTGAACGCGCACAATCTTTAGCTGACGAATTCGGCGGACGCGCCATACCGTTCGACACGCTGGAAGCACATCTTCATGAAGCTGATATTGTATTATCTTCCACCGGTGCTACCACAACGATTATTGGCCCGAAAGATTTAGAGCAGGTTATCAGACGCCGTAAGATGCAGCCGATGTTCTTGATAGATATTGCGGTCCCCCGGGACATCGATCCTGCTGTCAATGATCTCGAAAGCATCTATCTGTATGATATGGATGACCTCCAACAGGTTGTCTCTTCTAACCTAGAGGGACGTCGACAGGAAGCTGAAAAAGCAGAAGCTATTGTCAATGAGGAGATTTCCCAATTTGCAAGGTGGATTGCAACACTCGATGTTACTCCAACGATTGTTACCCTCCGTAATAAACTTGAAGAAGTTCGACGCAATGAAGTAGAGAAATCTCTTCAATCCTGGCGAGATGCGCCTGCGGATGCAGAGCGCCGTTTGGACTCCCTGACCTTAGCCATTATCAACAAGATTCTTCATACGCCAACCAATGTGCTGAAAAAAGCAGGGCAGGGAAACCGTACCGACCTATACATCGACGCACTCAGCACACTATTTGAACTTAATGACGCACATCCAGACACTACTGAATCACTACTCGACATCGAAGAGTAGTAAGGAGCCTTTGATGACACGACAGCATCTTCGTATTGGTACACGGGCAAGCCAACTTGCCCTCTGGCAGGCTAATTGGATCAAGTCAGAACTCGAAAAACAATATCCAGGCGTAACGATTGAGCTCGTAAAGATCAAGACTCTGGGAGACAAGATACTGGATGTTCCACTAGCGCAGGTCGGTGGCAAGGGGTTATTCGTCAAAGAGATTGAAGAAGCAATGCTGCGGGGCGACATTGACCTTGCTGTTCATAGCATGAAGGATGTTCCAACAGAATTTCCCGATGGGCTGGGGCTTGTTGTCACAACGCTTCGTGAAGATCCGCGTGATGCTCTGATTTCACGGGGGGTACGATTCAGCGACCTTCCCATGGGGGCTCGTATCGGGACAAGTGCCCTCCGGCGTCAGGCCCAGCTACTCGCTGTCCGACCAGACCTCGAGATGGTCATTATTAGAGGGAATGTTGAGACCCGTATTCGCAAGCTTGAAGAAGATAAGCTTGATGCCGTCATCCTAGCGGCCGCAGGACTTAATCGTCTTGGGTTCTCTGATGCCGCAACTGAATTACTTTCCGTTGACCTCTCTATTCCCGCTATCGGACAAGGGGCGCTGGGACTCGAATGCCGCCTCGATGATCACGAAACTAGAGCCATGCTCTCTTTTCTCAACCATAGCGAAACTGCTGCCGCAGTCTCAGCCGAACGGGCATTGCTAAAACGGTGTGAAGGTGGCTGTCAGGTACCAATTGCAGCACACGCTACTGTTTCAAACGGAGTCATGACGCTGACAGGGTTGATTGGTTCCGTCAATGGTGCCACCATTGTAAAAGCAGAACGCCATGGTTCTATGGATGACGCTGTTCAAATTGGGACTGAATTGGCCGATCAGCTTTTAAATCAGGGAGGACGGCAGATTCTCGAAGAGGTGTATCAACGTGCCCTCCTCTAAGGGAGAAGCGACACAACCACTGCGCGGCAGGACTATATTAATCACCAGGTCCGAACAGCAGTCCAAGTCATTTGCATCCCGTCTCACGGGGCTCGGGGCTTGTGTTATTGAGTGCCCAACCATTATCATCAGACCCCCTGACGACAGCACCCCTCTGGATGCCGCGCTCCGGAATCTCGATAAGATACAGTGGCTGATTCTTACTTCTGCAAACGGTGTGCATGCTGTAATGAAAAGGCTCCAGCAGATACAGGGGATTTCACCGTTACCCCATCACATCAAAATTTGCACTGTCGGCCCCAAAACAGCTGAGGCCTTAGAACCGTACGGGATTAAGACAACACTCATGCCCCAAACCTATACCGGCGAAGGTGTTGTCGATTGCATTACACCTCACCTCAACAAAGGTGATACGGTACTGTTCCCAAAAGCAGCCGCCGCGCGGGACATCATCCCAAGCTCGTTACGCAGACTCGGTGTGACCGTCCTCGATCCGGTTGCATATCAAAGCACTCCCCCAGACCAACTACCAGAGGCTGCCAAGACCCACCTGCAATCAGGTACGCTGGACTGTGCCATTTTTACTGCACCATCAACAGTCAAAAACCTCTGCAATCTACTTGGTTCAAAAGATGCATTACAACAGGCACTACTTCACACCCAAATTTTCTCTATTGGACCGATAACAACCGCCGCCTGTAGCGAACTCGGCCTTACCCCCGTCCATGAACCTCCGGACGCCACAACGGAAAGCCTCATCAGCCTCTTGATTAATCGGATGGCAGAACACCCTGCATAAGATTTGATTCTGAAATCTCCGCTGCCTTACTCCGCTTAGATATGTCCAATAGTACCTGTTGTTTCCCAATAACGACCATTCGATAGTCGCCAGTTTTCAAGAAACGTTGTGCAACCCTCTGGACATCCTCTACGCCAACTGCTGCAATTCGCTTGCGATACAACTCCAAATATCCAGCGGGGTAGCTGAAGAGTTCAAGACGAGCACGCTGATCTGCAACAGCCTGTGCAGAACTAAAGCCAAAAACAAAAGAGTTAATCAAGGCGTCCTTTGCTCCCGCCAGCTCTTGGGGAGTAACGGTCTTTTGCACAAGTGATTCACAGATATCATTAATCAGCTTCAGAACCAGTGCCGTGTTACTGGCCTCTGTTTCTGTTTCGATGGTAAAGAGTCCCGGATACGTCCGTCCAATATCAAAATGACTTCCAACATGGTAGGTAAGGCCACGATTTGTACGCAGCTCCATCATTAAGCGGGAGGTAAAGCTGCCACCAAAAATGTAGTTTAATACACGACTCGCATACAAATCAGGGTCATCCTGCCGAATTCCCGGCATTCCAAGACGTATAACACTCTGGCTGATATCGCGTGACACCGTATAAAGCTGTGTCTGTGAGGAGAGTACCCCGGTTGAAGGTTTTACCTTCTGTTCACCGCTCCCCTGGCGAAGAGCACTAAAAGGGGTTAGGATTTTTTTGACTGCATTGACTGAGTTAGGACCAGACACAGAGAGGACAATGTTTCCCGCTTGAATAAGTCTCACATAGGCCTGTCGAATATCATCAACGGTCAACGACTGGATAGACTTCTGTGTCGGGACCGTACCGGCGGGCTCTCCTCGGTATACCGCTTGAGTGAGAAGCGTGGTTCCCAACTCCTTTGGATCGTCATGAACCCGCTTGACCGCCTCTACCATCTGTTGCTGGGCAACGATAATCCGATCTGTGTCAAAACGGGGAGCCGTAAAAAGCTCCGCCAACACGGTGACCGCTTCGGAGAAAAATGCCGGCATGGCTGATACTGTTGCAACACCATATTCTTCAGTGAAGTCTATAGAAAGACGAGCGGCAATTGCATCAAACCGTTCATCTACTGACTGGGGAGTCAAGCTTGCTGTTCCACCATTTCTTAAAGCCTGCCCAAGCAGCTCAGCCAGACCCGCTTTACCCGGAGGATCACTAAGACTCCCCCCGCGGATAAGAATACTCACGGTTGAGACCGTTGCTGCAGGGTCTTGTATAATATGAACGGGGACACCATTGTCCAACACAACACGAGTGCTGTCAGGCACCTGATAGTGTAACGGGGGGAACTGTGCGCTCCGGGGATCAAAAGATGCCGCGAGACTACTCGAGGCAATGCACACACTACTCGCAATAATTAGTATCAGGCGCTTCATGGTTTCCTCTACGGTTTTCTTGTCACCAGGGTTCCGACAATACGATTTTCTTCCTTGAGATACCGATTAGCGATACGCGTGATATCCTCAGCCGTAACTCCCGTTATCGCTTTTTGATAGCTCCCCAGTGAACGCCAAGAACCTGTTGACGTATCAAAATCCATCAAAAGCCGAGCAAGTCCCGTATTCGAATTACTCCCCTGTGCTTCTTGAAATAGCACTCTATTCCTGACTCGTGTCAACTCTTCGGTAGTGACCGGTTCGGTGCTGAGCCGGCCGAGTTCCTGATAGACTGCCTGTTCCAACTCTGCGAGCGTATGAGGAGCACGTGGCGTTAGATGAAAAACCAACAGGTTCGGGTAACGGTTACCAGGAGCGTCAAAAACAGTGACCGATGTCGCAAGCTGTTTTTCGACGACAAGCCGACGATACAGACGAGAACTCTGCCCTTGTCCAAGAATACCTGCAAGGACATCGAACACCGCATCATCCGGATCTGCCTGGGCAGTCTTGTGAAAACCGATGAGAAGTTCAGGTTCAGCAGCAGCAAGAATGCTAACCCGCCGCTCTCCTTGCTGGGGCTCCTCGCGTGTCGAGACAGCCGGCACAGCCTGACCGACCGGCACATCACCAAAGTACTGTACAATCAGCTTAAGGGTCGCTTCAGCCTGTACATCACCAACAACAACAATGGTTGCGTTATTGGGCGCATAGTAACGATGGAGAAATGATTCCGCCTTTGTTCTAGTCAAATATTCGATGTCACTGGTCCAGCCGATGATTGGCTGCCCATAGGGATGGGCGGGAAACGCACTCGCAATGAACGACTCCCAAAGCTTTGCCGATGGTTCAGCCTCATAGGACCGTCGCCGCTCCTCCATAACGACAGCTCGCTCAGTATAAAACTCCCGTAACACCGGGTTCTTCATACGATCAGACTCAATAGCTGCCCACAATTCAAGCTTATTTGACGGTAGCGAGATCAGATACGTTGTCGCATCCTTGGAAGTAAATGCGTTATAGCCATTCCCCCCATGACGTGCGTATAGATCGAAGAATTCATCTTTTACCACATAGGAATCAGCACGCCGTTCGGCATCTGAAAGTTTTTTTTCAAGAAGCGCAATGCGGGCTTTATCTGCATGCGCCCCCTTCGCTCGTTCCGCATGCACGGCAAGGGCTATCTGTTCAATCTCCTCAAGGAGTGGCTGCTCAGCCTGGTAGTTCTTTGTACCAAGTGTTTTGGTTCCCTTAAACAACATATGTTCAAGCAGGTGGGCAATACCACGTTCATTAGCGTTTTCATGGACACTCCCCACGCGGTATCGAATCCAGGCAGCAACGGTTGGCGCACTATGTCGCTCAACAATCAGCACTGTCAGACCATTGGGAAGATGGTGTTCCTTCACTACTTCCTCAAGTGCTGCCGCATGAACCGGCATAGACAGCATCACGACATACATCAAAGGGACAACAAGACTAATGAACCATTTCATACCACTTCCTTATCTAAAACAGGGAAAAGCGAATATAGCGTGACGGGTTGCGGCGTACATCCTCCAAAAGCGTATTAACCTGATCAGCCGCTTTATTCAGCTTATCATAGACTTCACGCTCCCGAACCAGGTGCGCCGCAGTACCATCACCTTCCTTAACGAGCCGGATTACCCCCTCAAGCTCTTTAAGGGATGAGTCCGCACGCCCCAACAGGGTAATCCCCTTCTGATAGAGCTCCTTGTCATTAATCAGCATACCAAGGGTACTGTCCTTTGACGTCAATCTACGATTGAGCTCCCTGACATCACTGGCAGCCTGATTACTCTTGTCCGCCAACGTAACGAGCTTCGTATAGAGTTCCTTATCATGAATGAGCTTATTCAGACTGCCATCTGCGGTCTGAATATCCTGCATCATACGATCTGCCCGCTCAAGAATTCTCACAAGGCGATCATACGGCTCTGGGTGTTTAATCAGGCGCCCAATGGTCCCCTGTCCGCGGTTCAGGGCATTTGCAAGCTGCCTCAACTCCTCACTCACCTGTACAGCATTCAGATATAACTGAGGATCCCTGGCAAGACGCCCGAGGGTTCCATTACCATTTTGAACGGTATCAACGAGCTGATTCATCCGATCAAAGGTTAACCCAGCCTTTTGCGCAACATCATCGAGGGTAGGAAGCGACTGGCCAACATACGAATTAGGCGGAGTTGCTTGATAGGTTGCCGAGGGTAGAATATCCACATACTTTTCCCCCATGAGCCCTCGGGTTTTAATAGTAATAATCGAATCAGGTCCAATTTTTTTATGGGCATCTGTTGCAACATCTGCCGTGATCGACACCTGGTTGGAATGCTGTGGATCTTCAAAGGTGATTTTTCTCACAACACCAATATCAACCCCTGAAAGCCATACAGGAGCCCCTGTTTTCAACCCAACGACATTCTTCATAACAATTGAGACACTATCCGTTGGAACAAATAGCTTGGTCTTCTGTCCCATCAAAAGAATTGCCCCGGATACACAGAGTAAAACGAGCACAATAAATATGCCGGCCCTAACCTGCGGCCATGTAATATCGCTACTACGCTTCATACTATACCCTTCTGGCCTCAACCAAACAGCGAAGCCCGTGTTGGTGCTAAAAACTCCTGAACAGCCGGATGGCTGCAGGTTTGTAATCCATGACGATCACCATCGAACACAGCGTGCGCTTCATGCAGAAAAGTAAACCGTTCTGAGGTAGTGAATGCCGTCTCAAGATCATGGGTTACCGTAAGGGTTGTCACCCCAGCATCCTGGAGCCGCCGTAGGAGGCTACAGATATTATATACTCCAATGGGGTCAAGTCCCGTCGTCGGCTCATCGAAAAAAATGAATTCAGGGGATGCTGCAAGCGCCCGGGCAATTGCCACCCGTTTTTTCATCCCCCCGGATAACTCTGAGGGATAGAGGTCCAAGGTATGTTCAATACCAACAAAGGAGAGCTTTTCACGAACAATCGACTCAACCTGTGCGATAGCATAGCCCCCCTGTTCCAAAAGCCGATAGCCAACATTCTCGCCGACAGTCATTGAATCGAACAGGGCTGCCCCCTGAAATACAATAGCAACCTTCTTCCTCTGTTCTCGATACGCGGACTCTGGACTTGTTGTGATATTAACATCACCAAGGAAAATCCCACCCTGTTGCGGCTTGAGTAATCCCAACAACAGCTTGAGGATCGTTGTTTTACCTGAGCCACTTACGCCGAGAATGGTGCGATTTTCCCCGGGAGACAGATTCAGACTGAACTCATTCAGAATCGTTCGACCACCAACCTGATAGTTTACCCCATCCATGCGAATGCTAATACTCATAGCTCCTCAACTTAACGGATCAACACAAAAAGCTTGGCGATAAAAAAATCACTCATAAGAATGGCTATTGACGAAACAACAACAGCCCGCTTTGTTGCAGCACCAACCCCTGCCGCTCCTCCCGTCGTGGTAAGACCGGCATAGCAGCTGGTTATACAGAAAATGCTCGCAAAAACTAACGGTTTGACAAGCCCCCCCTCAAGATAATCAAGTGGCACCATAAACTGGGTGAACGTTGATAGATACATCGTAGGACTCATCCCATACTCAATAGCAATCAGGTAGCCCCCCAGCACGGCACAGGCATCGGTCATCACCGTCAAAAGCGGCATCGCGCAAAGTAGTGCCTTCAGTCGAGGTGAGACCAGTCGCTGGACAACATCACTTCCCTCTACCCGTATTGCGTCAATCTGCTCA
>JBLIZM010000101.1:0-2051 GCA_048859855.1 Trichlorobacter sp. | reverse complement strand
GCTGCCAAAGCTCAAAGAGCGGCAGATTATATTCTCAACCACAGGCTTGATGATCATGCAGGATAATTCCATTTGAAATCGCATTGAAGAGCATTAAATTTGAGAGCCTGAAAATGAGCATTTTTCACGCAGAGGTTACCTGGGAGGTTACCTGACAAAAAAATGGGTTACAGCGAAAGCTATAACCCATTGTTTTTATTGGCGTCCCCGAGACGATTCGAACGTCCGACCCCTTCCTTAGGAGGGAAGTGCTCTATCCAGCTGAGCTACGGGGACTTATTGCGTGTGATACCTATTCTGTATCAGAACTGAAGCAGTGAGTAAACCTTCCCATCGGGTAAGCGATCGCGTCCATGCAGGAATGTCAGCTCTGACATGAAACAGCATTCCACCAGCTCACCACCTAATTGATCTACCATGTCAACGACTGCTGCAACGGTACCACCAGTAGCTAACAGGTCATCAACAATTAAAATACGCTCCCCTGGTTTAATGGCGTCTTTGTGTATTTCCAGGGTGTCGGTTCCATATTCAAGATCATAGGTCTTTCTAAACGTCGCTGCCGGGAGTTTTCCTGCTTTTCGTACCAAAACGATACCGGTATTAAGGGTGTAGGCAAGGGCGGATCCGATGATGAATCCCCGTGCTTCAATACCGACGATTTTATCAATAGCGACACCAGCGTAGTGTTCGGTAATCAGGTCAACCATTCTGCGGTAGGAGGAGGCGTCCTGTAACAGGGTGGTGATATCCTTGAAAATAATCCCTTCCTTTGGAAAGTTGGGGATGTCACGGATGCTATCTTTCAAGTCTTGCATGGCTATTCTCTCTTTCTAACCCTGATTACACGCTATCCCAACCCTGCGCACCGATGAGCGGAACAAACTTGCAGTCTTTTCCGGTCTCTTTGGTTAAGGATCCATCCGGTTGCCGGGTAATCCGTAACAGGCTTTGTCCTTTTTCGTCTCCAACCGGTATAACCAGTCGCCCCCCCGGTGCCAATTGCTCAGCCAGAGCCTCAGGCACTGCCGGTGCACCGGCCGTTACGATAATGGCATCAAAGGGTGCTTCCTCTGCCCAGCCCAGTGTCCCGTCTCCAATCCGGATATTGACATTCAGGAGCATTAGAGCGTCCAGTACTTTCCTGGCTTCAAGTGCTAAGGGGCGGATTCGCTCGATGGTGAAAACCTTGCGGACCAGCGACGCCAGTATGGCGGTTTGATAGCCGGAGCCGGTCCCGATCTCAAGCACATGTTCGTTACCGGTCAGTTGGAGTGACTCGGTCATAATGGCTACGGTATGGGGCTGGGAAATGGTCTGCTTCTCGCCAATCGGCAGTGACCGGTCATTATAGGCTTGTGCTGCCATCGCTTCCTGGACAAATTTGTGGCGTGGGACGGTGCGCATGGCCTCAAGTACCCGGGAGTCGGTAATACCCCGCTTCTCGAGTTGCTCCATCACCATTCTTTTTCGTGCAATATCGAAATTTACCACAAAAAACCCCGGCCATTAGAAGATGGTGGCACCATAGCAGAACTGTGCATTACTGTCCAGCTGGCCGGAAGCGGTATTGCTTGAGCGCCTGGAGCGCATGGTAGTCCGTTAAATCGATACTGAGTGGTGTCAGGGAGGGGTTTCCATTGCCGACCGCATAGAAATCAGTCCCCTCCTCATCCAGAAAACTTGGTTCCTCGCTGCCGATCCAGAAGTATTTCCGGCCACGGGGATCAACACTGTCTATGATTTTGCCGATAAAAGAGCGCTTTCCCTGCCGGGCAGGGCAGATTGCTCCCATCTGCTCATAGGGGCGATTGGGAATATTGAGGTTCCAGAAGGTATCTTTGGGGAGCCCCTCTGTGAGTAACGAGTTGACCACATCGGCAGCCACCCGGGCCGCATCGGGAAAGTGCTCGGTCGGGCCATAGGTTGCCAGGGAAACGGCTAATGCCGGAATTCCCATCAGGTTGGCTTCCATGGCAGCAGCGACCGTTCCGGAATAGGTGATGTCGTCACCCATGTTGCCACCGTGATTGAGATCGGAAGAGCGTCGT
>JBLIZM010000100.1:0-2440 GCA_048859855.1 Trichlorobacter sp. | reverse complement strand
AACCTGGCGACTTGAACGTATCTGTGTCATGACATCCCTCCCTGAAACAACACGGGGCACCCGAAGGTGCCCCGCAAACCATCAGATCCCAAAAGACCGCTTACTTACGCAGCACCTTGACAACCGCTGAAAAATCTTCTTCGCCGAAACCGGCCTCAACCCCTTTTTCATACATCTTGCTGGCAGCTTCGGCTGCCGGCAGTTGTAAACCAACCAGGCGGGCCGCGTTCATCACCAGATGCATGCCATCATTAACATACTTAAGGGCGAGACTGCGGGTAAAGTCGTTACGGGACATGGCGCGTCCCTTTAAGTGGAAAATCGGTGAGGCAACCCCACGGGTATCGAGTACCTCAAGAATTTTCTCTGCCTCAAACCCCATTTTTTCACCAAAAACCAGCCCTTAAGCCAAAACCTGAACCAGGGTTCCCTGAACCATGTTAACGATGAACTTCATCTTAGTAGCATCACCAATCTCGCCGACGGTGATGGTGTTCAATCCAAACTTGCTAAACGGCTCACGACACTTACCGATGATTGCCGGATCTCCACCGACGATAATGGTTAGGAGGCCATGCGCAGCATGGTCTTTGTTACCCCAGACCGGTGCATCAATATAATAACAGCGTTTTTTCGCCGTTTCTTCCGCCATCTGCATGGTGGTTTCCAGAGAGGTGGTCCCCATGTCGGCAAGGATGGTTCCCGGCTCGATACCCGCCATGATACCGGTTTCGCCACAGAAAAGCGGTCCCTGCTCCTCACCTTCTGAAAGGATAGAGATAACCAGATCACGCCCCCGGGCTGCCTCGGCTGCCGTTGGAGCGGCAACACCACCGATGCTCGTCAATGCCTCAACCCGGGTAGGCTCGGAGTCAAATACCGTCACTTCATACCCACCCTTAACCAGGGCGGCTGCCATATGGTGACCGATGGTTCCCAGACCGATGAATCCAATTTTCTCCAGCATACCGCGACTCCTTTATGAACCGATAAAATATAAAATACTGTTTTTATGAAACAGACCCTACTGTACCTCTATTACACTGAATCAATGGAGGTTGCAACCTGCTTTTTACTGAAACTTCCTGCCCACTAGCGGCTCCGGGTAACCCCGACACGAGGGCAGTAGCGTGACACCGCGCAGCGGGAGCAGGCCGGAGAAACCGGGTAACAACAATTCTGACCAAAACAGACCAGGAGGTCATTGATCGGAATCCAATACTGTTTTGGTAGACGGGTCCGCAACACGGCCTCGGTTTCGTCAGGGGTGCGGGTTTCGACATACCCCCAGCGATTGCAGATCCGGTGGACATGAATATCGACACAGATGCCGGGCAGACCAAATCCAAGGGTTAATACCAGGTTCGCCGTCTTGCGCCCCACCCCCGGCAGGGCCAGCAACCCCTCCATCGTATCCGGAATTCTAGCATCACTTCGCTCAGACAGTTCGCGGGCAAGGGCACAGAGTTGACGGGCCTTATTGCGGTAGAATCCGGCAGGATAGATACACGAAGCCACCAGTTCTTCATCAAGGGATGCCAATGAACGGAGATCCGGTGCCTGCTCAAACAGCCTTCGGGACGCAACTGCGGTAACCGCGTCTTTGGTTCTGAGCGAAATAATACATGATACCAGCACATGATAGGGGCTGCGGTGCTGCTCGGCAATCACGCTGACCGACGGGGTTACCCAATCCCGGCAGGCAGTAGCGACCCCCTCCATGACCCGTGCGAGTGAAAAGCGTGCCATCCAACTCCTCCTTGAACCAGACCGACAAGCCGTGGTAGGCTCATGCCATGATTGATTTACATCTCCATAGCACCGCCTCCGACGGACTACTGTCACCGGAAGCACTGGTGCAGGCTGCAAAACGTGAGCAGCTGACTACCATTGCACTGACTGACCACGACACGCTGAGCGGGATCTCCCGCGCTGCCAGCGAAGCAGCGACCTGTGGTGTTGAGCTGCTCACCGGTGTCGAGATATCAATCGCCTTTTTAGCCTATCGTGATGTTCACCTACTCGGGTACGGTATCGATCCGGACAACCGTCTACTCAATGAAACCCTTGAGCAATTCGCTGAAGCCCGTAAGAAACGCAGCGCCGCCATCATCGATCGGATCAACGAATCCCTGCGCTCAGAAGGACGGATACCACTCGACCCGATGGAGGTGCAGTCACAGGCCCAGGGAGTACTGGGACGCCCCCATATCGGCCGGGCCCTGATAAAACGTGGCTATGTCAGCACCATGGAGGAAGCGTTCAGCAACTACCTGCGCCCCTGTAATGTCGCAAAACAATACTGGGACTGGCAGGAGGCTATTGCGGCAATTCACGCTGCCGGTGGTGTTGCCGTGCTGGCCCACCCGGTCACCATCACCCGGGATTGTGAAGAGCTGACCGAGCTTATAACCCGCATGGCCGCCGGTGGACTTGACGG
>JBLIZM010000099.1:0-2078 GCA_048859855.1 Trichlorobacter sp. | reverse complement strand
CGCTGCAGACACTCCATCTGTCAAAAACAATCCCACAATCGGCCATAGCGTAATCAATAGTTGCGCCAATGCGCCACCAACCACCAGCAGCACTGAATATTCGGCGCCGGCAAAGGTATTCTTCTCCAGCCCCCTGATGAGTTCTGGCGTTGAATGATACCACTCAACAGCCAGGTATTCAGGGGCATACCGAATTTCCTGTTGATAGCCCTGTTGCTTAATCAGCTTGCCAAGCTTGATATCATCGTCCGGACGCATTTTGATGGCGGTATGACCACCAATCGCACGATAAACCGTCCCACGCACCATATTGAATGCTCCAATACCGACATGGGCACGGGACCGCGGATTGGAAACCTGCCAAGGACGCATATACAGCGCAAACACCATCCCGAAAAAAACACTGAAGATCCCGAGCAGTATTGAGGGTACCCTGACCGATGGCGTTAAAACCAGGTGATCCGCCCGAGCATCACGCATCACGCAAACAGCCCGACTCAGTGTATCCGGCGCCATAACCACGTCAGCATCGGTGAACAGCAGGATATCTTCAGCGCCAGCATACTGGCTACCAATCCATTGCGCATGATTCTTGCCAAGCCATCCTGTGGGCAGTGTTTCCACTGACACGCAGGTTAACCGGCTATCTCGTTGCTGCATTTCTGCAAGTATGCGGGGAGTACTATCCTCTGAACGGTCATTAACTACGACTATCCGGTAGGAAGGATAGGTTAACGAAAGAACCGACTGGAGCGCCTCCCGAATATTTTTTTCCTCATTTCGGGCTGCGATGACAACCGTAACCGGGGGAAACGCTCCTTCAGAACATGGAGTATGGTCAGCTAATGAGGCAATACGACGACTCCCCCACCAAAGATAGGTACTGCTACTCCCGACCACACAGGCAATCAGTGCTGAAACAAGCTCGATCGCGGTCATCTCGGCAGCACCGGCACGTCCAGCAGGGTATCCAGGGCGTTCCGTAATGATGCAACAGACGGATAGCCTTTTATCATATGCCTGATCATCCCGTGCTGATCTATCAGCAGCGTTACCCGGCCAGGCAGGTAGCTACGCTGAATGCAACCATTCGTATCGCTAATCAGCAAGAGGGTGATCCCTTTCGTCTTAATAAAGCGTTGGTGGGTTTCTACGGTATCAGGACTAACGCCCAGAACCTGGACGTGTTGTGCAGCACACTGTTGCGAGAACTCGTGCAGCACCTGTATTTCGTGGCTTCAGCCAGGGGTGAAGTCGGCATAATAAAATGCGAGCACGACCGGGCCGCGGGCATAGAGGTTTGACAAAGAGACCGGGCCCTCTGTCGAGTCTGCGCAAAAATCCGGTGCTGGTTCAGACACGGCCACCTGACGGTGAAATACAAACGAAAGCCATGTCCGAACCCCCGCTATGATACTCAATACCGTTTCCCACGACATGGGTGGCTCCTACCTTAGGGGTCGACAAACTGCTCAAGAATAGCACGGCGGTTCGCCTGCCGTAAGCGCCACAAGGCCCGTGCTTCAATCTGACGAACCCGCTCACGGGTAACCCCCATAACCTGGGCGATTTCATCGAGGGTATGCTCGCACTCAACGGGACGTGCCGCAGGCCCCCACTGATTTGATTGTTGCGGCTGCCGGCTACTGATCAGTTCTTTTAACGACTCGAGCAGCTCTTGATTATCCTGTTTTTTAGACATTAAATCCTCCTGTCTCTTGTGTGAGGAGATCATACCATACACTAAATCGTTTCCATAAAATGTAAAATAATGATAGATATTTTACAAATGAATACCGTACACCAATTCATACTGCAGGCGATTGACAACCATGCCGATAACGTCGCGTATCTAGAAGCAAGTGCAACCGTTATGCATCGGCAGAAGTTCCAGGTTATGCTCCTCGACGGGCTGTACGACCTCACAACCGCCAATCTTGAATATATCAGTGGCATAAAACGAGCACTCATCAGTAAATGGCGTACCGAAAAACGGTATCAGGTTCTCCAGCAGCGAACACGGAGCCGGTTCCTTGCTGAGCTCATTTCCGATGAATCCGAGGCATATCAGATCGGAA
>JBLIZM010000098.1:0-6680 GCA_048859855.1 Trichlorobacter sp. | reverse complement strand
CCATTCAGAAAGTTTTCATTGGTGAGGTTGAGTGATGAGGCAACCAGCGCGCCGACATTGACTTGGGCGGTTTGACCAAAGATGATGCCGGATGGGTTAAGCAGAAAGATCTGACCATTGGCAGACAGGCTGCCCAGGATCTGGGTCGGACTTTGATCACTGATCCGGTTTAGCGCCACACTGGCTGCATTCGGCTGTTGAAACGTAACGGCTGCTTGCTGTCCAATATTAAAGCTGTCCCACGTGGCAATCATTTTAGTGGTCGCCTGGGTAATGATCATGGCACTGCCGCTTTGGCTAATAGTGGCACTACCGGATACCACCTGCCCTCCCGTGGGCAGCGCCGTTAATTCGAGAGCCTGTACTGGAGCGACTCCACCATACAGGGTCGACACCAGCAGCCCTCCCACGACAACCGATACGGCGCGGCTTCCCTTACTCGACACCTTTTCCGCTACCACAATCCAGGTCTCGTGTACGATATCCCACAGTAGTCGGTAGGTTTTATTCATAGCAGACCCCTTTGCCTAAAACCAAACCGTGGACTGTAGCCAGAAGCGATTATCATTGTTATGATTATCTGCATCATTACCGGTGGTGCTGCGTCCCGGATTATCCCCAATAGTACGGGCCCAGCTTCCATGCACTGTACAGACACGGGAAAGGGTATAGTTGACACCGATCCCGCTACCAGCCAGCCAATAGCTGTTACGATTGGTGGCAGTGCTAACCGCATTGGGCCAGAGTTCTTTATTGAGGGTAATATAGCCGGCATCGGCAAATCCTACCAGTTGCAGCGTACCAACACCGATTGGTAGTGGCATGTCATAGCGTAATTCCATGGTCATGCTATGCCCTTCATCACCACTGGCCTCACCAACCGGATAGGACCGGACACCGGAAGGGCCTCCCAGAATAAACTTTTCTGATGAATCAAGGTTTGAGCCAGCTAACTGACCGCTCAGGGCCCCATAGACCGTAAGTGGCTCTGAAAGTCGTTGTAGACGGGAAACGGAATAGTTCAGCTTATGGTAATGACCTGCGGTCTGCGCAGTGCTGGCGTTGGTTTGAGCATCGCTGGCAACACCCAGCTTCAGATATCCGCCCGTTAGAGCCAAACGCATATTGGTCAGTCCGCCGCCAGCAAAGCTATCGTAGCTGTTTGATGACAGATCGATTGTTGCAGCATGAACATTTCTGTCTTTCGTCAGCGTACCAGCGACATAATCATCAAGCATACGGTATTCATAAGCTATAGACGTCCAGATACTGACACTATGACTACGCATCAGCGGATACCGCAGCCCCGCCGTAAGGGTGTTTGCCGATCCATCTGCCTGCAACGGCGTGAGCTCTTGTCCCAGTTTGTAGTGGAGGACAGTCAACCCAAGGGTCCCTTTAAGTCCATCAGGGGTCAATTGGGCCGTATAAGCGACGTTTCCTTGTTGGAGACGTTCTGCCCCCACCATGGTCATACTGCATTGGTCACCTAGGCCAAAGGGATCGTTAACCGCCGCGAAAGCGGTTCCGCGAATTATTCCGGTATAGCGGTTACCAAAAGTATCCCCCGAGATTCCTCCTGAAAGCAAAGGGCCTTCGTTGACATCAATAAAGACCCTTGTGGTACCATATTCTTTTCCCCGTTCGAGCAGTGCCTTTCCCTCGACACCAGGTAAATCGTTCAGCAGATACAAGCTACGCTGAAAGGCTTCACTATGTAATGCCTGCTCGCCCTGCACACTGTCGTGAAACATGCCAGCAACGATATCCTTGTCGATACGAGCCGGTTGCTTGATTCTAATCTCGGCTCCACCATCGACACGCCCTCCCCGTACCGCTATTTCTATAATACCATCGGTAATATCCTGTTTCGGCAAAAATGCCTTTGCCAGAAAGAACCCCTTGCTCCGCAGGTATGTCGTGACCCTATCCGCCAGTTCCTGGAGTTCAGACAATCCAATCCGTTTGCCGAGGCTCCCTTTCACCAGTTCCTGGAGCTCCGCTTCACTCACCATGCCGCTTATCCCGGTAAAACGAAAACCAACAACCGTAATGGTAAGTCCAGAATCAATGTTGGACGGGCGTTCTTTCTTTGTAGTATCAGGTTGGGGAAGACGCTCAGGCAGCTGTGGTACGTGCTGCTGTTCACGCAGAATTGAGCCGGCATCGGGGAGTGCTGCAGCAAAGGCAAGAGAACTCCATATTCCTATCACAATACAAACAACAAAGGAGCGCACCATAGTTTCTCCTACTTGTTTTCTCTCTTAGCTATATATACCGAGTTCGTGTTACATCCGTCAATGGATGCGTATCGTTTTTTCTAAAACAGTATAGAACCACTTACACTCGGTAATCAGATACAACAGCAGCTATTTTGTCGACCCGTACTGAGTATGATACGTTTTCAACACAAAAAAGGCCGGTGGGCACCCGTAACGGGACCCGACCGGCCAATTCCTACCGATGATACTGCATACGTCTCACCTGAAAAACATCTCCCAGCAGGCGGAGTACCGCCCGTGGAAGTTCTTCGAGTGCCGTGATTACCACCTGGGTACGAAACAGTGATTCCACCGTGGAGTCCATAATACCGATGGCACACGGTTCCACACCCCGTTCCTCCAGCCAGCGCAAGGCCTGCCTGGTACTGTCACAACAATCCGGTTCACCATCGGTCATCACCATCAGGATCCGCCGCTGTTCCGGCTGAGTCAAAAGCTGGACACCAGCATAGTACAGCGCTTCAGCCAATGGTGTCCCGCCGTCTGCATCCATGCCAAAACGGCTGTTAGCAACCGGTTCACCAAAACGGAGCACCGGAACGACTTCATGGAGCGATCCGCCGGGAAAGGCGGTGACCGCCACCCGACACCCCTGCTCCTGCTCCAGTACTTCTGCAACCAGAGCCGCTGAGCGGCTGGCAATATCCAAACGCTCGTAGCGCATACTGCCGCTACGATCTACCAAAAGCATCACCGCCGTATTCGGTGCGCGAGCCAGTGTCCGTTTTTGAAACAGACGGGTATCTCCGACTAACGCGCGGTACAGCACCCGATGTTCCGGAATACTCCCCCGACAGCCGCTACAGTGGTCCGAAAGCCGTACCGACTGTAAAAGACTCCGTAGGCGGCCACGCAGCCGTGTCGAAAGCCGGCGATCTTCAGCCAGATCTATCGACCGCGTCTCAATGGTCACCGGACGCGGCAAGCGGACCTGCACCGCACTACCGCTTGCACCATGTTCCTGTCCCAGCAGTGCCGCGGTCAAGCCTCCCAGATCATAGGGGGTACTATCAAACGGGCTCTCGGTCTCAGTGGTGCTCTCTCCCTGCGCTTCCCCTTCCTGGGCTCCATCGATTACCGGCGGTTCGTGCAACTGAGTCGAACGCTCAGGCAGTTCCGCCAGAAAGTCTCTGGCAAGGGCTGCCGCTTCAGCGGTCGATCCGAGCACCATACTTCGTGCACAAAGCGGATCAATCCGATCAGCAGCAAACCAGTCGGTTTGCTCAAGCAACTCCCGCACCTGTTGTTGAAGCTGCTGTAACGATTGACCAAGGGCTACGCGCCCGGTAGCCAGCACATAGCAAAACAACACGCTTATCGGCCGGGTGGCCTCATACCGAAACTGTCCCTCCGCATCCAAAAGCTCCGCCAATAGACGAAGGTTCTGGCGGGCACCCACAAACTGCTCCCCCATCAGCCGCTCAACCCGTAAATCCTCCAGCAGATTGAGCATGGTATGGTGGTCAGGGGTGTCCCCGCTTACCGTAAAGTCGGTATAGCGGATATGGGCACTCTCATGGTCGATATATCCCCGCACCAAGCAGGCGGTACGGGGCGACTCAGGCAATGACGGCAGTACTATCGTACTACCGTCGGTATAGGCGGTGTCACCGCCAAGCACCACGCTGACACCATATCGTTCAGACAACAGACTGGCTAATATCGGTAAGGATCCTTGTCTCATGGCATCCCCCTAAAAGAACCAGGACTGCTGCAGGTCCCCGTCGGGTGTTGCCACCAGTGGCAGCGAATGCGGTACCATCACCGACTCGCCATCCGTATCTGCCGGTACGCACGGCTGATCGCCGTGGGACAGCTCCCGTAACAGGGCTGCCAGTGCTTCAAGACGATACCCACTGAGGTGGCCCCGTCTTGGCAGACTGACCAGAAAGCTACTCACCCGTCCATGCAGTTGCTGTATTTCGTCAGACAGAAACAAAAGTCCTTCCATTTTAGCGGTCATCATCTGCAGTGGTCGGATGGCCCGCCGGGTAATCCGGTCACGGCCGGCAACCGACTCGTGGAGCACCTGACGACAGACCGCTGCCAGTTCTAACCGAAGGGTCTGTTCGAGTTGTCCGATATCCTGCAATAGATCGGTGCTGACACCATCAACTGCAGCAACCCGATATGCTTCAACGGAAAACTGTAGTTGTCGCTCAACCCGCTCAGCAGGCACCACACCCCGGCGAATTACTTCCGCCCAGGAGGGATGGGCTGCGACCCAATCGGCAACCATGCCATCATAGCGCCCCATAAAGGTCTGACGTTCATGGGCAAAGCGTTGTTGATAGTCCTTCAAATGCTGCATCAGCTGTGGGGCGGCCTGCTCCGGCACCAGATAGCCGCCTAAGAACCGCAGGCCATGCTGGTCCAGTAGCCGTTCAGCCGCTGACTTTACATTGGCAAACACCCGGATGCTGGCCGGATCACAGACCCGCTTACTGCCGAGTGAGGCAACAACATCTGGCGGCAGTGCGGTACCAGCCAGACCGAGATCATCGGTACTGAGCTTACGCCGTCCTGACCAGAGCTTAACATTGAGGGCAATTAAAATAAGGCGGGATAATACTGATTCCATAGACGACTCCTTTCAAAAAGACGGGAGTCGCCACGGAAGTCGCGGTGACTCCCGTGTTCATGGGAATTGGTTTTGATAACGGATGGTCTAGAAGCCGAACACCCGTTGCGCAAGTTCGTGCAGGGCAATCCTGCTGTCCGGCTCGGCACGCAGGGCCAAGGCACGGTCAAGAGCATGCAGGATCGGATTTTTCCCTTCGGTAGATGCTGAACGGAACAAATCCATCATTCGCCCCCACCGGAGCAGTGTCCGGGTCGAGAAGGTAACATCCAGTGTCCCTTCATGGAAGCGCCCCCGCACCAGGGTAGCAAACTCGAGCATCCGCTCGATTACCCCCTGGGGCAGACGGGGAACCGCCGCGGCCAGAAGTTCTTGTTCATGTACCGCTTCGGGATAGCCAACTTCAACCATCCAGAAACGATCAACAAAGGCACCGTTCATACGGAGTGCCCCTTGGTAGAGCCCGGTCCGGTCACCACCACCGGTGGTGTTTGCCGTGGCGATAAAACGAAAGTCAGGATGGGGAGGTATCAACTCACCACCGCACTCCGGTATCACCAGGGGACGACCTTCCAGCACACTGTTCAGGCCGGCAGCAGTCCCCGGATCGACCAAATCAATTTCATCAAACAAAAACCAGTAGCCATGGAGCATCGCCTGCGCAAGTGGGCCATAGACATAGCTCATCTGCCCATCCTTTAACACATACTGACCAACCAGTTCCGGAGATTCAAGCCGGCTATGGCCGGTTATGCTCATAACCGGTATCTGCAGCCGTGCTGCAGTCTGCAGCACAACAGACGACTTACCGCTCCCGGTTGGTCCGGTTAGAAACAACCCTTCCCCAACCGCGGTCTTGTGCCAGCAGAGCAGGTCAGAGAGCAGATCCCGTCTAAACCGATACTGCTGGTCCAGTGCCGGGATGTGTGGATTGTTTGTCGGAAGCCGTCCTGGTACAGTCAGCTGCTCGTTGACCGGCAACTGAAAAAGCTCCTTGATTGAATAGTCGTGCATTAGTTGACTCCTTTCACAACCGTAGCCACGGCAACCACGACCGCCACCAGCGCAAACCACAACAGCAAGACCGCCAGGACGCGCCGCCGCATGCGACGCTCCTGATCCTCCAGTACCGTGAGCAGATCTATCGGAAGGCGTTGAGAACCGCTCATGCAGCACCTCGTTCTCTCAGCGTACTCTGACGATGGATGGTCAGATGCTGTTCCTCTTGATCCTGGGTAAAGAATGCTGATCCGGCAGTTGCCGTCAAGACGGCATCGACCAAAGCCCGCTTCTTTGCGATTTTCAGGCAACGATTATAGCGATCGACCGGCGGGTCAGGCTGTGCCTGTTCCAGGTAACGCCCTATACGCCAGACACCTTTGTCATCTTTGACAACCGAATATCCGTCACCACCGATAACCTCCAGTGCCCGTTCAGGATAGTCTCTACGGAGTTCCCAATACGCATGGGGGACCGGTTGCGGCAACAGGCGCACGACCCGCTGCCGTGGACGATACCCCGACTCCATGGTGCTGCAGCAACCGACACCACTGGCCTGTAAGCTTCCCTGCTGGTTGTACAGCATCATCGTAACGCGAAAGTCACGGTGATGCTCACCATCATCGCGGGTACGAATAACGATCCGGGGGGCTAACCCGCAGGCCAGCATGACCATCTCGGCACCAGCCTTCAAGAGAATCGGCTTCCCCTGTCGAACCGACAGGAAATGAACGCCGTCTGAAAGCAGGCCTGCCTGCAACAATGCTGAAAGCCTCTGATGCGCAGCCATTTGACGGGGGGTAACCGATGAAGCTCCC
>JBLIZM010000097.1:0-2997 GCA_048859855.1 Trichlorobacter sp. | reverse complement strand
TAACTGTATCCATTCCCCCGCTAGCGTACAATAACCTGTCCACGGAATCCGTTAGCCGTCGGTCGCCGCGCGTGAGTATACCGCTGTTGTGGCGCGTTATGCTACGGGGCGGTATTACGCGGCTCTGGGTGGTGAACCGTTGGGGGGTGTCGTTCAGGATCCCGTGCAGCCTGCAGCATTTCTGCCTCAAGAATATGAGGCAGGATGATGGCTTTAAGCTGGGGTAGGTGGCGGGCGAACACAATGCCGGTCACGAGACAGGCAACGGCACCAATCTGGAGTGTCAGTTGTACACCGAGATGTCGTGCGATAACTCCGGCCCCCAGACTACCCAGCGGGGTCATTCCCATGAATGACATGGTAAAGAAGCTCATAACCCGTCCACGATGTTCTTCCGCGACAATCGTCTGTAGGATCGTATTGCTCGACGCAATAATCAGCATTGCTCCCATTCCCGCAACAACAAGGGCTGCGAGTGAAAGATAGAGGCTGTGGGAGAGGGTGAATAGTATAATGCCTAAGGAGAATGCCGCCGTTGCTCCGGCAATGACCATGCACAGCCCCTTGGCTGTTCGGCGTGAGGCCAGATAAATTGTTCCGATCAGGGCACCGCTTCCGGCTGCGGTCATCAGAAATCCGAAGGTATGCGCCTCACCACCGAGCACTTCTTTGGCAAAAATCGGCACCAAGACGGCATAGGGCATCCCCATCAAACTCACAATCATGACAAGAAGCAAAATGGTACGAATCGGTTCCGATCCAAAGGTATAGTGTGCGCCGTCTTGTAATTCACGCAGTAAATGACGATGGCTCTCCCGGTGAGATCGTTTGCGTAGTTGCATGGCCAGGTAGGCGATAATAACCGCAAGATAGCTAAGGCTATTGAGCAGAAAGCAGAACGCCTCGCCAACCGAAGCGACCAGTAACCCACCAATGGCAGGTCCAATCAGTCTTCCAGCATTTACGAGCGAGGAATTGAGGGCGATGGCGTTACTGAGGTCCTCTTTGTAGTCAACCATCTCGACGATAAACGACTGGCGGGTCGGTATGTCAAAGGCATTAATGACTCCTAGAACAACACTGAGGAGCACCAGGTGCCAGACTGCTACCGACTCCGTATACACAATGACGGCAAGAACCGCCGCCTGCAGTAGTGCAAAGGCCTGGGTTGTAATCAATACCGTACGACGGTTCCAGCGATCGGCCAGAACTCCCGCCACCGGTGAGAAGAGAAAGGTTGGGATCTGGCTGGCGAATCCAACAACGCCCAGCAGAAATGCCGAACCGGTCATGCGATAGACGAGCCAACTCATTGCTACCTGTTGCATCCAGGTTCCAACCAGTGAAATACCTTGGCCGACAACAAACAGGCGATAATTTCGGGATCGTAATGATCGTGTCAGATGATTAGGCACGTGGTCGTTCATGGTAGAGTGTTTTCAAACTCTTCAACGTAGTCAAGGTCCTTGTGAAAGGTCTCCTCAAGATTCCAGAGGGCAAGAATGGAAATTGCCAGGGTCAGCGCGCCAACCACAATAGCCCCGAGTTCAAGGCCTATACTGTTACGTGCATAGAGAAAAAGCATAGTGATTGGAACGGTCATGCCACGGACAAAATTGGGAACGGAGGTTGCCACGGTTGCCCGTAAATTGGTGCCGAACTGCTCAGCGGCGATAGTCACAAAGACTGCCCAATAGCCGATGGCAAATCCCAAAAAAACACAAATAGCATAGAAGCTATTCGGCGATATGCCGGTTGCCGTGAAGTACAGGCTTACGGCGGCAATCGTTAGGATTAAAAAGTAGAATACCGCCTTTTTACGACTCTGCAGGACTTGGCTTAGTACCCCACTGGAAATATCACCGGCCACCAGCCCCAGGTAGCAATACATAACGGCATTCCCGGCGGATACCGGTCCCGTGACCGCCAGCAGTTTCGCAAACTCAGGTGAAAAGGTAATCAATACGCCCACCACAAACCAGGCCGGGAGGCCGATTAAAATAGCGTTGGCAAATCGTTTGAAACGATCCAGGGAGGTGAAAAGTGATAAGAAGTTTCCTTTGGTAACTCCTTCTTGATGGCGCATGCTGTTGAACATGCCTGACTCCACAACTCCGAAGCGTAACAGGAGAAGCCCAAAGCCTAGTATGCCACCAATGACAAAGGCGGAGCGCCACTCAAAACTTTTAGCAACCAGGTTGGCTAAAATGGCGCCGGAGACTCCAACAGAGGCAACCACCATGGTGCCATATCCCCGTATGGCGGTCGGCAGAATTTCACTGACGAGCGTAATGCCGGCACCCAGTTCGCCGGCCAGGCCGATACCGGCTATGAAGCGTAAGGCCGCATAGGCACCAATCGAATCAACCATCCCGTTCATCAGGTTCGCGACCGAGTATAGAAAGATCGATCCGAACATGATCGTCAGTCGTCCCTTCCGATCACCAAGTATCCCCCATATAATTCCGCCAAGCAGCATGCCGATCATTTGCATGTTTAGTAAAAAAACTCCGTTATCCACGAGAGTTGTACCAGAGAATCCCAGTGCTTGTAAGCTGGGAACCCGTACAATACTAAACAATACGAGATCATAGATGTCGACAAAGTATCCGAGTGCCGCGACAATAACCGGTATGCTACAGATTGCGCGAAGTACATCGGTAGGCTGATTGGAATCGTGCATAGGGTACACTCCTTACGGCTGACTCGTCATGAGAGCTGTTAGCCAGTCGATAGCCGGTGTTAAGGCATAGTAGGGGGTTTGAAGATGATCAGCGTCAACGGTTCGTACCGTCATGTTTGTGTCGGGAGCGAAGCTCTCCTTGATCTTCTCTCCGCTTAAACGGAGTCCCTCTTCCTCGTGGGACCCTACAATCCAGAGAACCGGTATACCGGGGCGGAGCAGATGTCCATTATTCCGGGAGTTCATCGGACCGTTCGGGTCAAAATAGTCCAGATAAATACGCGCCGTAGTCATAATATCCTTACGTCTGCCGC
>JBLIZM010000096.1:0-3693 GCA_048859855.1 Trichlorobacter sp. | reverse complement strand
TGAAAATTGACGCAACAAACTGCATAACCATCCCGACAAACCAACTATAGTAGGAAATGGTCATGTCACGTTCAAGCATCACCACGCTGAGTACCAACAGAATTTTTGCCACGAGCGGGAAAAAGTTGAGCTTAACCGGATGACTGAGTTCATGACTGATAGCCCCCGGACAACGCAACACCTTCATCAGGTAGATCACCCCGACCACCACAAACAGCGCCACCGTGATGACAAGCAGTACGGTGCTGACCGGATGGAGGGCATGCAGCAGGCCACCGGCTTTCTGAACAGCCAGAGTGAATCCGGCAAAGCCGAGTACAATTGCAAAAAAGGTAATATGGAAGTTACAAAGCCGGGACGTGTGCTGTCCGCCCGTTTCCGTTGCTGACATCGGTTTTCTCCTCATTGATTCGTGATGACTCTTTTTACAGTGCTTCGGTAATGGCCCGCTCAATTTCGTCGTAGGTGGCGCCAACGGATGAAGCAAACTCACTATCGCCAATCAGTGCCTCGAGCATCGGCGCAAGATAGCGCAGAAACCGAATCTGAGTCTTGCCATTCGCCGTGAATACCGTGACAAATTTCGGCATCAAGGCTGCCCGTTCAGGGTTTTTCTGTAGACTACCCGCAGCTTTTTCAGGCTTACAAATTTGAATCATATGCAAATCGAAGCCGGCAGCAACCTGAACACCATGCTTACCAAAGGTGTTGGCCATTTCCATGCTACTCTCGTTATGAATCATAAAGCCGTACTGAGCGCCAAGCGTCTTGAAGTCCTCAATGAACTGACCGACCGACTTGGTGGTCTCCGATCGATAGAGACTACTGCAGTTTTCCATAATCTGTCTCCTCAGCTACCCGTTGGGCGTGGTTTCCAGCTGCGGCATGGTGACCTCGAGGTCAACCGGTGCCGTCTCACCGGTAATTGTTGTGATGTATTGATGAATAGCGGCATGAATCGCAGAGGCAATCAGGTTTGAGCAGTGTTCCTTCTCCTCGGGTAGCCCACCGAGTGCCTCGGTCACCGTCTCATCCGTAATTAACAGTGCTTCATTCAGGCTCTTCCCCTTAACCAGCTCTGATCCCATCGAGGCGGTTGCGATAGCGGCACCACACCCTTTAATCAAAAAACTGGCATTACTAACCATTCCATCATCGATGCGCATGAACAGCAGCAGCGTGTCACCACAATCGGGATCCCCGACCTGCACGACAACATTCGCATCGTCCATCCCACCGACATTGCGGGGGGACCGGGCATGGTCTATTACTATTTCAGTATACTGGTTGTAACCTACGGCATCACTCAATGGCAGCATCCTCCTCCGTGTGAATGGCTGTGCCCATGGGAATGCCCGCCGCAGATCGATGTAGCATCGAACTCATTAAGCGCACCGCGTACCAGTGCGTCGACGTTCTCATTCACCGTGAGCGCCTCTGCACGATACACTTTAAAACCGGCATTCTGCAAGGAGATCAACGCGCCGCGACCGATACCACCAACGACAATGGCGTCAATATCCTGACCGGCAACCGCGCGGGCCGGATTACAGGCACCATGCACATGCTCCTGATCGCTATTGGAGAGCAGGATGGTTTCTTTGGTCTGAGCATCAACAATGATAAATGCCGGGGCTGATCCAAAGTGTCCGTATACAACGCTATCAAGTCCCTGATTACTGGTAATTGGAAAACAAACTTTCATACTAAACTCCTTTCGGTGTATCACCGCATTATTTGCATATACACAAATTAAGCCCCGCCCGCAAAACTGTCAAGCAATTTTGTGCAATCACACAAAACCAAGAGATTGTGAGAAATCACTCAATACAGCGAACTATTTTAGATTTTTTACTTTTCAAATCGGATAAAACAGGATATAAGACATTTCTTTGGATTGTGAGATCCAATATAACTCCTTGCTCCGGCTAGACCGGGGCTACAAAATCCGTAAGGAGGATTCATCCATGAGGAAGTACGAAACCATCTTCATCCTCCAGCCAGACCTTACTGAAGAAGTCGTCCAGACAATCAGCAGTAAAGTCGAAGAGACCATTGCCGCCGGTAACGGTCACTATGTTCGGCTGGAAGACTGGGGAACCCGCAAGCTGGCTTACCCTATCAACAAGTCCCCCCGGGGTCGCTATTTCTACCTGCGTTTTGACGCGGCTGCTTCACTGGTAGCCGAGCTCGAGCGTCGTCTACGTCTTGATGAAAAGGTACTGCGGTACCTGACCGTCAACATCACCGATGTCCCCGAGAAAAAAGCTGCTGAGCGCAAGCCAGCGGTTGAAGCGTCAGAAACTGCAGCAGAATAACACCGAGGAGGATTACGCCCATGAGCGAAGAGACAACTACTACTAGCACCCCGTCCGCACGTCCGGCCGGTCGTCCAAGCGGTCCGCGCCCAGAGCGCAGCGCTGGCGGTCCCCGCAAAAAGCGTCCATTCCAGCGCCGTAAGGTCTGCCGGTTCTGCGCAGAGAGCGATGCAACCATCGACTACAAGGACCCCCGTACCCTGCGTTATTACATTACTGAGCGAGGCAAGATCGTCCCTCGTCGCATCTCCGGCAACTGCGCCAAGCACCAGCGGGAGATTACCGAAGCGATTAAGCGTGCACGGAACCTGGCACTTCTGCCACTGGCAGCAGGTCACTCCCACCCATAACATCCATGGGGGGTGGTGATACCACCGTTTCGCCATACGGCGGCCGCACTGTGGCCGCCGTACTGTTTGCGATTTTCGGGTCTGGCCTCTTGTTCGGCGCAAGCATGGCATTGCCAATCGCTGGTTTTCTATCAGCACTTCTGGCACCAGTTCCCGTAAGTGTTGCCCGTATCCGTAGCTCACGGATGGCAGCACTTTTTGCCGTTGTCTGTGCCACTCTTGTCATTACCATCTTGGCCGGTCCGATGTTTGGTGTTTGGTACCTGATCCAGGTTGGCAGTATCGGCATGGCAATACCTGAAATGATTACCCGGGGAGTTTCACCGGGACGCAGTGTGCTGTATAGCGCTTTGTTTTCCTTTAGTTTGGCGGTTGTAACCGTTGTTATTATGACCAATGGTGCGTTGGCGCCAACCATCAGCCTCTTGGAAACTGAGCTCAAGCAGGCAACCGGCCAGGCGTTAATTCTCTATCAGCAGCAGACCACGCTCCAACCGGACGAGATTGCACTGCTGACGGAATCGATGCAACGGGCCAGTACTCTCGCAATCCGGCTCCTTCCTGCATTGAGCCTGATTGCTCTTGGACTGATTAGCGCGACGACCATGCGAGTAACCGCACGGGTAGCTCAACGATACGGACTGGCATTTAGCGTTAGCCCTTTTAGCGAATACCGGACTCCTGAATATTTGATTTGGGTCTTAATCGGTTCTGGTTTTGCGTTATTGTCAAACCAGACCATCATTACCATTCCGGCCATGAACCTGGCGGTTCCCCTTGCGGTTGCCTATTGTTTCCAGGGGATTGCCGTTCTAATCAGCCGGTTTAATCGTACCAGCATTAGTGGTATTTTAAAAACAATGACAACCGTAATGGTTGTTTTGCAGCCGTATCTGCTGCTGATTATTGTCGCAATCGGCGTGTTCGATCTCTGGTTTGACTTCAGACGTCCACGTCCGAAAACCGACGACATATTATAACCATCGGACCAGCCCGTCTGGTCACGACAAAACCTGTATGTCACA
>JBLIZM010000095.1:0-2105 GCA_048859855.1 Trichlorobacter sp. | reverse complement strand
CGTGTGCTCTTCCGATCTAACAGTCCACCAATCTTAATTGTGTCGGCAGCAAAAGCTACACCAGCCATAGACACAACAAGCAGCATGACTGCCATTACACGAAAAACAAGTTTCATGGCGTAATCCTTTCAAAACAGTAATAGTGTAAACCTATACAAAACGTATTCTCAGTTGGTTACGAACTACAACGCATATAGACGAGCACCGTCAAGAACCGCTATCTGCCCATCTGAAAGAGCCCGAATAGCCTTATCGGTTTCGTCAAATCTAAAAATTATTACCGCATTCCCGCCACACCGCTCAACAAATGCATACATATACTCAACATTGATGGCTTCAGAGTCAAGGATTTGGAGAATTTTTGAAAGCCCACCCGGTTGATCAGGCACTTCAACAGCGACTACCTCTGTTTTGCTGACCGTAAATCCTTTTTCCTTTAAAACCTGCTGTGCCTGTTCTACCCGGTCAACAATCAGACGAAGAATACCGAAATCAGAGGTGTCAGCCAATGATAATGCACGGATATTCACCGAAGCAGCACCCAGCACATTGGTTATTTCAGCAAGACGTCCCGACTTATTTTCTATAAAGATTGAAAGTTGTTCAACGTTCATACGTTCCCCCTAAAGCGTACGGTTATCCTGAACCCGCTTTGCTTTTCCTTCGCTTCGCTGAATTGTCTTTGGCTCAACCAGCTTGACCGTACAGGTTACACCAAGCATGTCCTTGATCTCTTTTTCAATTTTTCTCGAGAGAACCTGAAGCACCTTAATCTCGTCAGAGAAAATTCCTTCATTAACCTCAACCTGTACCACAAGAGTATCCAGATTATCTTTTCGGTCAACAATCAGCAGATAATGTGGCTCGACCCCCTCTACCCGAACGAGGATCGATTCGATCTGTGAGGGGAAAACATTAACCCCACGGATAATCAGCATATCGTCAGAACGTCCACTCATCCGGGCGATACGTGCATGGGTTCGTCCACAACGACATGGTTCGCGGGTAATGCTGGTGATATCTCTGGTACGATAGCGAATCAGTGGGATTCCCTGTTTGGTGATTGTTGTGATTACTAACTCACCACGTTCACCATCAGCAACCGGCTCACCAGTTTCTGGGTTAATAATTTCCGGGATAAAGTGATCTTCCCATATATGAAGTCCAGACTTTTCTTCAATACACTCAATAGCCACCCCAGGCCCCATAATTTCGGATAACCCGTAGATATCTATTGCATCGAGCCCTAACTTAGACTCAATTTCTTTTCTCATCGATTCAGACCATGGTTCAGCACCAAAAATTCCAACTCGAAGACCTGATGAAACAATATCGATCCCCTCTGCCTGCGCTTCTTCAGCAAGATACAGCGCGTAGGATGGTGTACAGGTCAATACGGTTGAACCAAAGTCTTGCATAATCATAACCTGACGTTTGGTATTACCGCCTGAGATCGGAATTACTGAGGCACCGAGCCGCTCAGCACCGTAGTGTGCACCAAGTCCACCAGTAAAAAGCCCGTAGCCATATGCATTATGAACAATGTCCCCTTTATGAGCTCCTGCTGCCACAAAGGATCTGGCCATGAGCTCAGACCAGGTATCAATATCTTTTTGGGTATATCCGACAACGGTTGGCTTACCGGTCGTGCCACTTGAGGCATGGATACGGACAATTTCCTCAAGAGGAACCGCAAATAAGCCATAGGGATATGAATCGCGCATATCCTGCTTGGTAGTGAAAGGAAGACGACGTAAATCATCCAACGAGGTAATCTGATCAGGAGTTACGCCAGCACGATCAAATGCCGCGCGATAACGGGGAACCTGTTGATATACCCGTGCAACGGCCGCCTGTAAACGCTTTAACTGCAGTGCTTCAAGTGCTGCACGTGGAAGTGTTTCAAACTCTTCGTTAAAGTAGACTGCCATACGACTCCCTCACGTCAAAAGATCGGTTACAGCGACCGTCCAAATTCAAAAGCAGCACGGTTAACGGCCAACGCTTTGGCAGGAATCATTTTCTCAAATGCCTGCTGCCAGATTGTTTCATCAATCTTTAAGCGATTTGCAACCGCACCAAGAAGCACCGTATTTGCGGCACGC
>JBLIZM010000094.1:0-3869 GCA_048859855.1 Trichlorobacter sp. | reverse complement strand
CGTGTGCTCTTCCGATCTAAGCAGTACCTCCAAGTCATGTGTCCGCATAACTGGCAGACCTTTTTCAATCAACGTGGCTTTGAGGTATTTCTCGGCACACTGTTGAGCATGAAAGCAAACGGCATCATGATTTGGTTCATCCTGTACCGCGAATTCGCGCTGTGCAGTGTTCATATCCCCTTCGGCCTTCTGAACCCACTCTGTTGTCTCAGGCTTCATGGAGAACTCTCCCTTTTTCAACGATTTCGGAAATGAAGGAGTCGTGTTTACTCAAGCGATCTTGAATCTGGCTTTCGGTGCGGACGATCAGGTCAAGCGGGAAGGTGACCTTTATCTTTTCTCGGATTGCCGTTGCCATCTGCCACCCTTTACCCTCGAAAGGAAGTATCACCAGCATATCCACATCGGAATCGGGTGTCGGCGTTCCCCAGGCATGGGAACCAAACAGCACTATTTTGTGGGGCTTGAACTCACGGGCAATAGATGCCGATATTTGTTCTATATCTGTAATAGTGGCCACCTCAATTACCTCCATTCAGAACACATTTCGACTTCTTACGGGTCTGCCTGCACTCGCTCTCTAACAGGCTACATCGTTTACCAATGTCAATACCATAGTTAACGTCATCTACAATCTTGTGAAGGGTTTCATTGTAGAGGATCAATGCTCTTACCTGATCAAAAGATTGCCTGACCATAAGCACTCCTAACAACGACTTTATACGATTTGACTATAATTGGCACACCAGCGCTCTGTCAACGACTTTGTACGATTTAGCATTGCGATTGCAAAAGCAGTCCTAAAAACAAATCAATGATTTTTTACGGATGGACAATACAAAAAGGGGGATGCGATTGCATCCCCCTTTTTGTATTCAGGTGTAAACCTGGTCTTACTTGCGGCCACCTTCTGCAGCCCACTTCTCGAGCATTGCAGTGGTAACGGACTTCGGACGCTCAATAGCGTAGCCGAGTGCGCGGTCCCAAGTGATGTTAGCCATGCAGCCGAGTGCGCGGCCTACACCGAACAGAACGGTGTAGAAGTCCCACTCACGCAGGCCATAGTACCACTGGATAACGCCGGACTGTGCATCAACGTTTGGCCATGGGTTCTTTGCTTTGCCGTGCTCGGTCAATACGCCCGGAGCAACTTCAAAGATCATAGCAACCAGCTTGAACAGTTGGTCGTCCTTCAGGCCCGGGGTGTTGAGGCAGAACTCACGCTGTGACATGTAGCGTGGGTCGGTCTTACGGAGAACAGCGTGGCCGTAACCCGGGATGACCTGTCCGGAGTTGAGGGTATCCCACAGAGCCTGGGTAATCAGCTCTTTGGTAGGCTCCTGATTCGGGCAGTACTTCTGCTGGAACTTAATGGTCCAGTCAAGAACTTCCTGGTTAGCCAGACCGTGCAGCGGACCTGCCAGGCCGTTCAGACCTGCAGAGTATGCATAGTATGGGTCAGACAGTGCTGAGTGAACCAGGTGGGTGGTGTGTGCAGAAACGTTTCCTGACTCGTGGTCGGAGTGCAGAATGAAGTACATACGGGCAACGTCCTTGTACTCCTCACACTGACCGATCATCTGTGCGAAGTTAGCACCGAGGTCGAGGTTCTTGTCGATGGTGCCCTGCTTGTCACCACGATACTTGAGGTTGTAGATGAATGCAGCGATAACCGGGATACGAGCAACCAGGTCACTGGCGTCTTCGTATACATACTCCCATGCGGTCATCTTGTTGAATTTACCGGAGTTGTAGAAACCGGCAAACTTGGAGTCTTTTTGCAGAGCCAGGATACCGACCGACAGCATAACCATTGGATGGCTATCCTTCGGAAGTGCACGGATGGTCTGGAAGACATACTCAGGAACTTCCTGACGAACCTTGAACTCAGCCTCAACCTCAGCTACCTGAGCAGCAGTCGGGATTTCGCCGGTCAGCAGGAAATACCAGAAGGACTCAACAGTCGGATAGTCGGAGTTCGGAGCCTTTGGCAGCGCTGCGAAGGTCTCAGGGATGGTCATGCCGCGGAAACGGATACCTTCCTGTGGGTCCAGATAGGAAATATCGGTTACCAGAGCGCGAATATCACGGGCACCACCGATACACTGGTCAATAGTGACCTCGTCGATTTTTACCTTACCAAACTCTTTGACCAGTCTGGTGGTACGGGGACGGAATTCATCAATCTTCTGCTTGAGGGTTTCCTTCAACGCCATGGGTGTTCTCCTTTCGATTAGCCTACTCACTTGTTTGATGTACATACATTAGGTCAGTTTAGGAATACTGTATACACAAATCGATGGCAGTTATAGCACTACGTACCGGGGAATAGCAACAGGTTTTTTATCGGTTAGAACGACATTTTGAAAGCCCCGGGATACCCCTGTTTTTAGTATGTAAAAACAGTTAGTTAGAATTTTCAAATAAGATAAAAAAGGCCTTGTTTGTGGGGTATTAGAGTACCACCAAATCATCCACAGGACGGGTTAGCTGTTTCAGGCCGTCGTGACTGATATAAAAGGTGTTTTCTATCCCAACCGCACCGCTGCCAGGGTAGACAACCTTTGGCTCGAAGGCAAAGGCCATGCCGACCTCAAAGCAGTGAGTATCAAAACCCTTGGCGATATACGGGTATTCGTCAATTTCGATACCCAGACCGTGCCCGATGAATGCAACCTGTGCCCCCGGGGCGCCCATGAAGTGGTCGTGGTAGCCAAGCTCGGTAGCGACATTCAGGCAGTCACGGTAGAGTTCGCTCCAGCTCATGCCGACCTTGATGGTCTGCTTCATATGCTCCTGGACCGACACCATCGCATCAAAGCCGTGGTGTAAGTGCTCCGGAAGCGCACCGATTGAAAAGACCCGGGTCTGGTCAACGAGATAGCCGTCAATATACCCGGAGAAGTCGACGATGATCGGTTCATGGCGACTAATGGTCTTATGACTGGCACCCTGGCCAAAAGCCGGAGAGGGGCCCAGCCCCCCGAACGGGGTGTCGGTGTAGGCGGGAACCGCGCTGTCAGTGCCGGAGAAAACATGACCAAAGCTCATTTCACCGTTAAAGACCCGCATTCTGATAGCGCCGACATGGCCGTTCTGACGCGCGGTATACTCCAGCTCGGTTGCCAGTTGGTAATCGGTCATCCCCGGCTTGATAATCTCCTTGGCGCGTTCATAGACCGCATTGACCTGGTCGGCGGCATCCTGCATCAAGTGTATTTCATAATGGCTCTTAATCATCCGCACCTGGCGGATTAACGGCGCGGCATCGGCAAAGCGGGCCTGGGGCCATACCTGACGGTAGCGTTCCATAAAGATAATCGGCAGGACATCATATTCAAGTCCCAGCACTGCGGGGGCGGGATAGCGATACGTACTTAAAATACCGGGTATATCTTTGGGTGTGCGAAACGGCACGATTTCAGGGAGGCCGGACTCCATTCGGGCCCGACCGAGATCACGGCGTACCATATAGAGTGGCTGGCCGCTGGCCGGCACGTACAGACAGCCATTCTGGATGCTGCCGGTGAAATAGAATAAATCCGCATTCTGCACAATCAAGACTGCGTCAATGCCGGCAGGGATCATCAGTTCCTGAAGTCGCTTCAGGCGGTATTCCAGTTCAATGGCGGGGGTAATGCGCATATGTTTACTCCTTGCTGTTCGTCACTCTAGTGCTACGTGACAGGGCAGGTCTGGTCAAGGGGGGAGTCGGGAGCTTGAAACAGGTAGCTGGCGAATTCCTCTCCGATACGACTATCAATCTCGTGGCAGCCTAATCGCTCGTAGCAGCATTTAAGGTCGAATTTATCCTGAAGGGGGACGCCGGATAACAAAATGGTTCCCCCGGGTCTGGTCATGGCCACCAC
>JBLIZM010000093.1:0-3750 GCA_048859855.1 Trichlorobacter sp. | reverse complement strand
TACCGGCCGCGTTGATAATAGTATCGTCATTACTGCTTAAACCAGTGGTAACGTGTTTCAAAACAGTGTCACTACCAGAAAACACATTATCAATTTGGTTGATAAAGGCCAGGGACATAGTAGATGACCATCCCACAGCAGCAATCGCATCTACTGTCTTAGAGATAGCTACGTCTTTGATAGCACAGGTATCTACAGCTGTTTTCTTAGTAGAATCATTCCAGATCGCACACGGTGATAAAGTGATACCATCGGTACTGATAAATAATTTACCATCATCTGTACCCAATACTACCTTATCGCCAATAGCATCCATGCAACTGATATTAGAACCAGCTCGCACGGTATTAAGCCAGTCCTCGGCAACCGGTGCACCTAGTGTTGTGCCATCCCAGGTCATTGACTGGACCCCAGAAGAAGCTGTCTGGATAAAGAAACGATCCTTATACCAGAATACAAACATCTGGTCAGCCCACAGATCATCGGTGGAAACCGGTGTTACAGTAGCACCGTCGTCGAAGCTACCATAAATAGAATTACCATTACCAGTGATAAATAAAATAGCCCGTTTACCATTAGCTTTACCCATCGCTATCTGAGTAAATACACGCGGAGCTGATTTAGTGGCATCAACCGGAGTAGGGCCAAAGACGAGACCAGATAACGCAGGTCTTCTCCACAAGTCCACATCAAACTTTGACTTATCGGTTTCCACCACCCCTGTCTTTAACCACACTTCGCCACTGGGTGTTACCACCCTTTCATTAAATCCACGTGGAAAAACTAATCCAGCACCCACAGGGTGAGTAGTCTTACCCTTAACAAAGTCTACCATCTTTTTATCCTCGACTATGTCAACAAAATAAAAGAGGAGGCCGAAGCCTCCTCGACTCATAGAATATCAGGCAGCGTTACCCCCAGGCCTGTGTCAACCATCCGGCATCGTCACCATCAAAACTTCCACCAGCGCCCATATGGCGTACAGTCAAGTCCTGTTTACCCAAGTCATCCTTAAGACCACCTACTGAGTGGAATTGCATAATAGCGTGCAAATCCTTCAGCGGTGTTTCGTGAATCTTACCGCGATGCTTACCACGTTGGATTGTTTGATACTTGACCATATTGACCAGCTCGATGTGAATATAGATTTCCATATCCACTTCCTGGTCCAGTACACGACAACTGTCCCAGTAGCCTTTATTAGCTATCTCCTTAACGAAGTCCTTGACACCCATCTTTATCAGGTTCTTAGCTTCAGAACTTAACTGATGTGGCGTGATACAAAGGATGCCACGCGGGTTAGTGAAGTTACGCACTCGACGGAAAAGGTCACGTGTATCGAAACCCATTGGCCCACCTGAGATACAACCACGTTTATTGAACATGTTCAGGTAGTCGATAACCAGCGCGTGGATTTCATAACCCTCGGCTTCCAGTTTCAACAACAGGTCAAACAGATCACGGTAACCAAAGTCAGAAGGGTCAACACGATACATCTTAATGTTGTAACCGTTCTTACCTAGCTGCTCGTGAACAAACTGTGAAGCTTCAGCGTCATCAACAGCAGTGATATCACACAACTCTCCTGTAAGGTTTTCCATCAAACTGACATAAAGTCGTTTTAAGTTATCCTTAACAGAATCTTCCGCTGAAATATGAATCAGCAAAGGTTTCTTGTGAGGGTTGAGCATATAAGGTTTATTGTACAGGGCGAACTGTTTAAACAGGTTCAAAGTGAATCCTGTCTTGTTATTATGTTGTAGTGCCCCTACTACAACCATCTCACCACGTCTAAAACCGTCTGTATCGCCCGTCATGCGATTTATACACTGCCAACCTGTTCGCAGTACACCATCAGTTCCCGATTCGGCTATGCCACGCTGGAATGCGTCACGGATACTATTGATATCCTCAAAGTTAATCTCGTCTACCACCCCAGTGATTTTAGCTTCCGCTACAATGGAGTTAAGACTCTCTAACTCTGCTATTAAAGCTGGTACTACATTACGCCAGTCAATATTGTCTTCCTCTTGATAGAGGATTTCACTGGCTTTGCGTTTTATCAGCTCTTTTATTTTTTGTCTTCTTATAAAGGTATTGAGGTCCGCTCGGTGAGAAAGACACTGTCTCAATAACTCATCTTGATTACATTCTGATTCGATACCGATTTTCGCCGCAGCAAACAAAGCTTCGTCATCACGAATATTGATGCGTATTCTTTGAATCAAACTCTCTTGATCGAAAACATACTCTAAGGGCTGTTCAGTCATCCAGTTAAGGGTGCTGCGTAGCGCTATGTGGGTTTCTCGACCAGTATCAGTTTCCATTGTATTCTCAGGTGCTCTGAGATAAGTTAGAACTTCTTTTACCAGTCCACTGGAGTTTTCAGTTTTACTTGGATTCAGTGACTCCTTATAAAGAAGCACTATTGCTCGCACCAAAATCAGCTTGGGGTCCATTTTTGTATCCTATGTCAACTACCAGCTACTAAACAAAGGGTGGCCATTATGGGAAAGAAAGCATCACTGAATGGCGTAGACTTTAGAATCTACGTCGTGCCTCGGTGGCTTCAGCAATACTTAGCGAGATTCAACAAGCCATTAAGTCTTGTTACCTCGGATGAAAAACTCTCGACTATATTATCAGCAACCGACGTTGATTTTTTCCGTGCTGCTGGTAGTCTTGTTCGGTCTACTCCATCTTCTGATAAGAAACCTGTTTCACAGCTCTCTGAAAAAGATATCAAACGTATCTCAATACAGCGTTCTGTTGAACCGATTGCCAAGTCTATGAATTGGTTACCACTGGATGGTGAGGGTTATATCTGTGAAAGTTGTTACCCTTGTGGTGATTCTTCTATTATTGATATGACAGATGATGCTATGCAGCTTTTGCTGGATGGCCCTACCTGTTTAGGGGTAAATGCCTTATCCAGTGACCTGGATCCTCGTCATTTGGAATTCAAAGTTCAGCTCATCGACCAAGGTATTGTTATTGTCACTATTGACTATGATGAAAACATCGATAACACTACCTGGCAATATCGTGCACAATTCTATAGCAGTATCATCCAATATATGCATACTGTGATGAGTTTTGAGCAAGTCGCGTGTACAAATATTATGGCGGCGTACATCCACGCCAAACGTATGTGCAATGAAAGGTCACTTGGTGCATTGCTCGCGCGAGCAAATACTATGTGATTGTTTATTCAACACAGTAACTGTGATGTCTATCAAGGATAATAGCTATGTCCAAATATACCAACAACGGTAACCAAACCGCAGCGGGTCAGACCCTGCTCGATTTGAAGACTGAAATCGCGGCCGGTGGTTCTAACTATCAGAACCAGGCTGTAACTGGCAACATGCTGGGTATGGAAGGTTTCTCTGAAACCCAACATCACAGTGCCGCCGCCAACAGTATCCAAGGTGCTATCCGTACCCTGAAGGATACCTACGCTACTCTGGGTCTGGAAGGTTTCACTGAAACCAACTTTGAAGCTGGTGCTATCGCGATGATGGCTGCCGGTAACCCGGTCGAATACCACCGCGTTGCGATGGAAGGCCGTGCCAAGGAAGCTGCCGGTATCGCTACCGTTGATCCTGTTCTGGGTGGCCCCGCTGGTTGGATGGACTACCAGCCGGAAATGACCGTGTCTCAAGAAGCGTTCGATGAGCGTGAGCTGCGTAACCACCTGCCGTTCTCTGTGGCTTGGAACGTTCAAGCTTCTCGTCAGGACGAGTTCTC
>JBLIZM010000092.1:0-7571 GCA_048859855.1 Trichlorobacter sp. | reverse complement strand
CGTATGGCAGGGAACGGAGCAGAATTGATCTGCTACTGGAAGGAAAAACGACGTCTTGTTATGTCGAGGTCAAGAACGTAACGCTGGTGCACGATGATATTGCAGAGTTTCCCGATGCCATAACAACACGAGGGCAGAAGCATCTGCGAGAACTTATGGATGTTGTGACCCACGGCAGTCGTGCCGTACTTGTTTTCACGGTACAGCGCGAGGACGCCAGCGCAGTCCGACCTGCTGACGGAATTGACCCGGTATATGGCACACTCCTCAGACAGGCTGCGAAGCATGGCGTTGAAATCATAGCGTATCAGGCGCTTGTTAGTCCTCAGGAAATCAAGCTGATCAAGCGCCTGCCGGTTTTGCTCGAAGAGCCTATGTTAGATAATCCACAGCGACGACCGACGCCGAGCACTCCCTCATAAAGGGGAGGACAACATCAGCATGGTATGGATGTACCTGATAGGCCTGTAAATCATCAAGAGAATCAAATCGAGTAACCAGTGCGAGATCATAGGATCGTTCAGACCGTATGACATCAACACCCACTTCGAGGTGGCGTAGCAAGTCAATCCTGCCATCCATCGTGAGCAGCATGTTCTTTGCCTCAGTAACGGTAGATTCTGACGGGGTTTTCAGCTTAAAAAAGACAATATGAGTGACCATGGTTTCTCCTTATTTCAACATATGCTACTCTAATACAGTATACGTGAGCCGCTCTCTGGCGACAATCTCAAAGAAACGGTAAAGGACCACCCATGAAAAAAGGCGTATTGATTATCACGGGTCTTGCCATTTGTTATATCGCCTATATCGTTGTATCACTTGCGATGATGCCATCCGTTGCCTCACTTGCCAATCGCCGGACATCGGTGACTATCCGTGTAAAAGACTGGCATGGCAAGGAACGTTCATACCTACTCGGCCCTAAAAACAGTAACTGGGTCAGTAGTGCGCAAATCCCCCCAGAGATGAAGTGGGCTGTTATTGTTGCCGAAGATAGTAACTTCTACCGACATGACGGTGTAGACGTCAAGGCACTCAAGAAAGCTATCAAGTATGATTTGGAGAAAAAAAGCCTTGCCCGTGGTGCATCCACGATTACCCAACAGGTTGCCAAGAATGTTTTTCTCAGTAGGGAAAAAACTCTGACTCGTAAAGTTAAAGAAGTATACCTTGCCTGGCGCATGGAGCAGGAGTTGACAAAGGGGCGGATTCTAGAGCTCTACCTCAATCTTGTTGAGCTGGGCCCGATGGTCTATGGCATTGGACATGGCTCACACTACTATTTCGGGAAACCCGTTAACGCCCTCACTCCGGCAGAATCAGCCTTCCTGGCAGCGATGCTGCCGGGTCCCCGGGTAGCCTATAACCCATATCGTAATATTGCCAAAGTTGAGCGTCGTTCTCTTTCAATTCTCAAACGTCTTCAGAGTAGGGGCGTTATTACCCAAGAGGAATATCAGGCCGCTCTTCAGACCCCGATAAATATCAATGGACTCCAGCGCAAGGTTGATACCACCCTACAACAGGAACCATTGCAACCCCCTCGCTCATCAGCAAGTGCCCCGGCTGCACCTGAAGAGGGAGCGACACGACATCCTCATCCAGCGACAAGCGGCGGTGCCACCCCATAACACGATGCTAATTGACAGCCATGTCCATCTACAGCACCCATCATTTGATGGGAACCGTGAGGCGCTACTCAATGCAGCTCGCCAATCCGGAATCAGTGGATGGATTGTCCCCGCGGTTTCAAAAAACTGCTGGCCTCGCATTGCAGAACTAACCGCCAACAACCGTGACTGCTTCGGTTGTTACGGCATCCATCCCAGTCAACTTTCACATACGGACTGTGCCAACCTAACGAAAAATATTACCCCCTATCTCAACTCCGCCGTTGCAATTGGTGAAATAGGCCTTGACGGAGCTTGTCCGGATCATCACGGACAAGTACACTTATTACGTATGCAGCTCGCGATCGCACGGTCTCTTAATCTTCCCCTTATGCTACATCTCCATAAGGCAACGGCAGCGTTAATCCAGGTGCTTCGTGATGAACGCTGGAACGAAATGCGAGGGATCGTACATGGATTTACTGGTTCTCACGAGACGGCTTCGCAACTCCTTCGGCTTGGAATGATTATATCCCTCGGCCACCGTATCGTACCTGACAACTCCTGCCGGATACGAACCATGGTTCAGAACCTGCCAGACAGCAGCTTTGTATTTGAAACCGATGCGCCACAACATGACACATCCATCAACAACCAGAACCTCCCGCAACTTCTTAGACTTCATACTGTTATCAAGAGGGCCTCTGAGCTTCGCCAGGAAGATCCACCGACTCTTATACAAGAGTCAGCAACAACAGTATGCCAGATATTCCCTGCCATAGCGCATCACTTGTCTGTTGATACGTACTATGGTACTGTAGTGCCAAAGGAGACGGTATGAGACACCTAACCATTGCGTTGGCGGTAGTAGCCAGTTGTGGTCTGACAGCATGCAGTATGTTCAGCGCATGGAAGAGCATACCGCCACCAGGTGGTTGTAATGAGTGCCATAGTGGTGAAATATCGGCAAACTGGAAAGTTATGTACCAACCGGTCATACTGTCTAATGAGCAAGGACGACTACCGTTCCAACAACCAGGATATGACATGCCCGGTCGCCCTTCACAGCCACGGTCTGAACTTGATGTTAAGAAGGTTGAAGATAGTCGTTGTTTTGAGTGTCACTCGACTCCAAATCAAGCACACACGCAGTTTAAAGGGCGCTATCACCACGGTTTCTAAAAAACTATTGACAAAAGCGTAAAAAAAGATATATCTTTCTGTTTGTTGCTTACAATGCCCTGTCATACACAGGGTTAATAATCCACGAGGTGATTTACATGAAAAAGATGCTTTCTCTGTCCCTGGTACTCGCACTTGCTCTTGGTGTAGCTGCTGGCTGCAAGAAAAAAGAAGAAGCTGCTCCTGCTGCTCCTGCTGCTGAAGCTCCGAAGGCTCCTGAAGCACAAAAGGCTCCTTCTTCCGCTAAGCCGGCTGCTGCTGCTCCTGCTAAGCACTAATTCCACATTGGTGGAACTGAAAAAGGCCACGGGTTTCCGTGGCCTTTTTCTATTTGTACTCTCATACGCCCCATTTAAAAGGCTGACGGATTATCCGTCAGCCTTTTAAATGGTACTGCTTCAATTACCGCTCCAAGCTATTCGTTCCAACCTTCAGGATGTGCCAGACCGATTTGCTCCCAATGCTCAGGAGAGCGCCAGAGCGAGGAGAGAATCAGTTCACGAATATGTAAGAACTCTTTCGGGAGTCGGTCAAACATACGGATAAACAACTCCTCGTGGGAGAGAACTTCGTTCTGCCAGACATCACGATCAACGGACATCAGGTCGTTGAACTGCTCACGCGTCATGTCAAGCCCATCCCAATCCATATGGTCATAGGTCGGCATCCATCCAAGCGGAGACTCAACAGCACCCACTGCTCCTTGAACACGCTCAACGATCCACTTCAGGACGCGCATGTTGTCACCATACCCCGGCCAAATGAACTTACCATTTGCATCCTTGCGGAACCAGTTAACGCTAAAGATCCGAGGCGGCTTAGGAATACTACGTCCGAATTGGAGCCAGTGCGCAAAGTAGTCAGCCATGTGGTAACCACAGAACGGTAGCATTGCAAACGGGTCACGGCGGACATTACCGGTAGCACCGACTGCCGCTGCTGTCGTCTCAGAGCCAAGCGTTGCAGCCAGGTATACGCCAAAGGTCCAGTTGAAGGCCTGATAGACCAGGGGAACGGTATCCTTACGACGACCGCCAAAGATAAAGGCGCTCATCGGTACCCCTTTCGGGTCCTCCCAATTTTTGTCGATACTTGGACACTGTGATGCCGGCGAGGTAAAGCGGGCATTAGGATGTGCGGCAGTACGGCCACAGTCAGGAGTCCAGGCATTGCCCTGCCAGTCAGTCAAGCGAGCAGGTGCCTCTCCCATTCCCTCCCACCAGACGTCGCCATCTTCTGTCAGAGCAACGTTCGTGAAGATAGAGTTTTTCTCACAGGAAATCATCGCATTAGGGTTGGTCTTATAGTTCGTTCCCGGTGCGACACCAAAATAACCGAATTCAGGGTTAATCGCATACACCTGACCATCACTGCCTGGCTTAATCCAAGCAATATCATCGCCGATGGTTGTTACCTTCCAGCCCTTATCTTCAAAGGACTGAGGCGGGATCAGCATGGCGAAGTTGGTTTTACCACAAGCACTCGGGAATGCAGCACCAACATAGGTCTTTTGGCCATTCGGGGACTCAACGCCCAGAATCAGCATATGCTCGGCAAGCCACCCCTCGTCCTTACCCTGCTTGGATGCAATCCGCAATGCCAGACATTTTTTACCCAGCAGTGCGTTGCCACCATAGCCACTTCCGTACGACCAGATTGCGCGCTCTTCAGGGAAGTGAACAATGTACTTCTCTTTATTACACGGCCATGGAACATCCTGCTGTCCTGGCTGCAACGGAGCGCCAACAGAGTGCAGACAAGGAACAAATTCACCATCTGCTCCCAGAACATCAACAACCTTCTTACCCATACGAGTCATAATCCGCATGTTAACAACAACATACGGAGAGTCAGTGATTTCAACTCCAATTTTTGCAATGTTCGATCCAAGAGGCCCCATACTGAAAGGGATGACATACATTGTACGCCCCTTCATTGACCCCTTGAACAATCCCCGCAGGGTATCCTTCATCTCTTTGGGCGGAACCCAGTTATTGGTTGGGCCGGCGTCCTGTTTGGAAAGGGAGCAGAGAAAGGTACGATCCTCAACCCGGGCTACGTCTGAAGGATCGGAGAATGCCAGATAGCTATTCGGCCGCTTCTCCTGATTCAGCTTAACAAAGGTACCACTCTTAACCATCTGGGCACAGAGCGTATCGTACTCCTCCTGCGAGCCATCACACCAGTAAATGTTGTCTGGTTCGCACATTGCGGCCATCTCGGCGACCCATGCTTTGAGCTGCTCATGCTTCACTTCGTAGTTCATTGCTGCCTCCCCTTATCATGTTAAATACAAACCGTATCAAACCAAGGATTTTTTTAATGACACTTTTGTACCATAAGAGAAACTAAAACAAAAGACTCTAACAATAGTTTGGCGCAGCTAAATTTCGAGGGTATAACCTACGGCAGCATTCTGAAATTGCTTAGGGAAACGGCGTTGTAACTGGCAGGCAGCCATAAACCCCGTACAGTGGCTCACGGCAAGCTTTTTTATCCCCCGACCTGAAAGTTCGTCACAGGTACGTTCAAACTGCTCCGGCGCACAAAAACCGAGATGGGTGCCGCCGATTACGGCATAGATATCTGACCGGCCGACTTTCTCAACAATGTAATTCAGGGTATTAATCAAACCGGCATGGCAACAACCTAACACAATCGTGAGCCCCTTTGGAGACGGGATGACCAATGACTGATCGTCATCAAACGGATCCTTGGCACATCCGCAGCGATCACTGAACAACCCCGAATCCCCCAACTCGAAGTCAGTGGTGCGAGGGACAGCACCTGTCAAGAACACTCCCGGAATAATTTCCCGAAACCCGGCATCTAGAGAAAAGCGAGCCCCTTGACCTTCCAAGTACGCCTGCGGATATGGTATGCCAAGCGACAATGACTCTCCGGTGTCCTTATGCCGATAGCGTTCCTCAAAGACCGCAGGGTGGGCAAAGACGGTCTTGGGACCACATCCTCGTAGCAAGGGCAGCAAACCGCCGCTATGGTCATAATGACCATGCGAAAGAGCCACGGCCCCAAGACGGTGTAAGTCTTTATTCATGCGCTGGGCATTATGCAGCAGCGTGAACCCTTGCCCGGTATCAAACAAGAGGCTGCCACCTGACCACTCAATAAGCGCACTAAAACCATGCTCACCAAGTGTCCCGGAAACCGGACCGACCGAGTTCTCGCATATTATGGTGATACGACGGTCCATACTGCCCCTCCTAGAATGTTATCAATTACTGGCATCCTTTGGGAAACGGGGAACCCCCATTTTTTCGAGGATGGTAAAGAGCGGGCAGAACTGGGTAAATCCTGACTGGAACAGGTTCAATCCCACAAACCCAGTAAACCACAGCCAGTTAAGGCTATGAAAATGAGCCAGCAGCAACGAAATCGTAATAAAAGCACCTGCAACAATTCGGACAATACGTTCAATATACATAATACTCCCCCTTCATGTGACCTTCAATTCAACAGGAGTGACTAATCCAGAGCAACGGGCTTTGCGTGCCGCTCTTTCCACCCCTGTACCAGAAAATACAAAATCGGTATCGTAACCCTCGAAAGGGTTGTAGAAGCAATCTCACCACACATCATCGCTATTGCAAGTCCCTGGAAAATAGGGTCAAAAACAATCACAAAACTACCAACAACAACTGCCGCGGCCGTCAGTAACATTGGCCTGAAACGCACCGCACCCGCTTCAATGATAGCCTCATCAAGCGGCATCCCCTCACGACGCTTCATTTCAGCGAAGTCAATCAAGATGATCGAGTTCCGCACAATAATTCCCGCCAAGGCAATAAAACCGATCATTGACGTAGCAGTAAAGAATGCGCCAAACAGTGCATGGCCCGGCAAAATACCGATCAGCGTCAACGGTATCGGTGCCATAATAACTAACGGTGTGGTGAAGTCTTTAAACCAAGCAACCACCAAAATGTAGATCAGAACCATGACGGCGCCAAATGCAATACCAAGGTCACGGAAGACCTCATAGGTAATATGCCATTCACCATCCCATTTCATTCCCATGTGGGACTCTGACCACGGCTGGCGAGACGCAAGAATCTCGACAGCGGTACCATCAACGGTCGGCAGCTTTACAATCTCTTTCTGCATTTTAAGGATTGCATAGACCGGTGCCTCGATTGCACCCGCAACATCTCCGATTACATAGACAACGTTTTTGAGATTTTTACGATACAGCGTCTTGGCCTCGGTCCCCTGCCCACTGGTAACCAACTGGGATAACGGCACCGGCCCGTGGGGGCTCGCAACATACATCGAGGAAAGGGCTGCTATTGAGTTACGCTGCTGATCGGGCAAACGTAGATTAATCCCTATCGCTTCTTTAGCCTGAGGCTGGTGGAGGATGCCGACATCCATCCCTGCTACCGCAAGCCGCAGCGCTTTTGAAACCTCATCAACGGACACTCCGGCTAAGGCTGCCTTTTCACGATCAACAACAAATGAAACTTTACCCTGATCTGACTCACGGTACCAGTCAACGTCCACAACACCGTCGGTTCCGTTAAAAACGGCCTTTACACGCTGGGCAAGATCTGCTCTGGCACTATCAGAAGGGCCATACACCTCTGCAACGAGCGTCGAGAGGACTGGTGGTCCCGGCGGAATTTCAGTAATTTTCACCCGTGCACCATACCGCGTAGCAACTGCTGTTAACTGGGGGCGGATCCGCTTGGCAATATCATGAGACTGGGCTTTTCTTTCGGTCTTATGGGTCAAGTTGACCTGAATATCAGCCAGATG
>JBLIZM010000091.1:0-13705 GCA_048859855.1 Trichlorobacter sp. | reverse complement strand
GAGTTGCAATCTCGCTACTCTGTTGGATCTATTGTCAGTAGAAGCCAGTCAATGCGTCGATTACTGGAGGTAATGCCAGCGGTTGCATCAAGTCCCAGTACCGTATTGATTACTGGTGAAACGGGAACGGGTAAAGAATTGGTGGCTCGTACCATCCACGCAGAAAGTAAACGAGCAGAGGGACCATTTATTGCCATCAATTGCGGTGCACTACCGGACAGTCTGTTAGAGTCTGAATTGTTTGGGTATAAAACCGGGGCTTTTACCGGAGCCCACAAAGATAAACCAGGTAAGTTCGCTTTAGCAGCCGGTGGTACTCTGTTTCTTGACGAAATAGGAGAAATTAGTCCCGCACTCCAAATTAGGCTGTTGCGGGTTATTCAAGAACGAACCTATGAGCCTCTTGGGGGTACCAAATCGGTTCCGGCTGATGTCCGTATACTGGTTGCAACCAATCGTGATTTGTCAGAAATGGTTAAAGCGGGAACGTTTCGTGAAGATCTCTATTACCGTATCAATGTTATTCAGATTAAGCTTCCACCATTACGTGAACGTAAAGAAGATTTGCCTCTACTCGTCAATCAGCTTATTGGAAAATTCAATAGTCTGCATGGTCGCTCAATTGCAGGTATTTCTCCTGAGGTTCATTCAGTTTTTATGTCTTATACGTGGCCAGGCAATGTCCGTGAATTAGAAAATGTCATTGAACGAGCCTTTGTACTGTGTACAGGGCAAATTATCGACATGGGTCATCTTCCTGAGGAAGTTTTTGGTGACTACGCTATGGTTGATCTAAAAGATCCACTTCACCGTATGCATGATGAACTTGAGGCACAGATTATCCGTGACACGCTTATACGATGCGGATTTAACAGAGAGCGTACCGCGCGGGAGTTGCATATGCATAAAACAACACTCTTTAGAAAAATAGCTCGCCTTGGCATGGTGCTTCCTACTAAAGATGGGCGATCATCCCGGAATAAACAGTAGCAAATCCGCACTACAAAATACCGTATAGTGGCCTTTATGCATTAGTATAAAGGCCATTTCTTTGTTTAAGCCACCATAACAGCCTGTAATTAAAGATAAGCTTTAAATAAACTTTTTTGGCATGAGTAATGCTTAATATATTTTAATGCTTAATCGTTAGGAGTCATGATGCCATGACGCGAATAGCTTTTTCCCTCTGGAATTCAAGGATTGCACCAGTCTTTGAAGTTGCGCGGCATTTAGTAATAACTGAGGAGCTACATCAACAAAGTTATGCTGAGTCGTATTGCTTTGACAGTGACAACATCGTAGAGCGGGCGACAATGTTACGTGCGCTCAGAGTCACTCATCTTGTATGCGGTGCCATAACAACTGAGACGATGGAAATTCTGTATGAACTGGGGATAGAAGTCAGTTCATTTGTAGCTGGGGAATATGAACAAGTGAAAGAGGCTCTGCATGCCGGCAGTTTACATAGAAAGCGACATCGGATGCCAGGATGCAAACGGCAATTATCGTGTCAACAACGATTAAAGAAAAAAACGTAAGGAGAGCATGTATGCCAAACAAGAATGGGAAAGGTCCTGCAAATGGCGGTTCCAGGACGGGTAGGGGGCGTGGTACCTGTCAATCACCAGTAGAGAGTACTCATCAAGAATTACATGAATCATGCTGTGGTGATGGTAGACAGAGAGGGAGACGATTAGGGCGGGGGCGTCAAAATGGTAATTCCTGCACTCATCAAATCCAAGAGCCGAGTGAGTAATTCATTTGGTAGCCGGCTTACCATAGGTATGCCGGCTACCAACGTATATCGATTTAAAAGGAGCGTTTATGCCAGATGGTACGACCTGTTCTTGTAATACACAGCAAACAACTGATCAAGAAACCGTTTCAGGATGCTCGGGTGCAGCATGCTCTTCGTGCCACGATGCTGCTCCAGCGCCATTATCCTCTGAAGTTAAAAAACCGCTAAACAAAATTGGCGAGACCATTGTTGTTATGTCTGGCAAGGGGGGGGTTGGGAAAAGTACCATAGCGGTGAATATTGCTATCAGTCTTCAGATGGCAGGATTTCGCGTTGGCATACTCGATAGTGACATCCATGGTCCGAGTATTCCGACAATGCTTGGGGTTCCTTCAGGAAGTATCATGGAGAATGATGGCTGTTTTCTGCCTATCGCAGCTCATGGGCTCAAGGTGATTTCTATCGGTTATTTCCTTGAGAATACTGATGATGCGGTTATCTGGCGTGGTCCGGTTAAAGCAGGTGTCATAACCCAATTCATCAATGATGTTGTATGGGGAGAGCTCGACTATCTTGTTGTTGATTCTCCTCCGGGTACGGGTGATGAGCCATTGACCGTTTGCCAGTCCATAGATGGTAAGGTAAGTGCGGTTATAGTTACAACACCACAAAAAGTCGCTGATGTTGACGTTCGGAAGTCCATATCGTTTTGCCGTGACCTACCTGTCCCGATCCTGGGTATCATAGAGAATATGAGTGGTTTTGTCTGTCCTCACTGTGGAGAGGTAACGGAATTGTTTGGTGTTGGTGGCGGTAAGGCACTTGCTGAAGAGTTTTCGTTGCCGTTTCTTGGCGCCGTACCGATTGATCCGGCAATCGTCGTGTCTGGGGATACTGGTCAGCCTTTTGTTGACCGGTATCGAGAATCTGTTTCGGCACAAGTCTTGAATAAGATTCTGTCATCTTTAATACCCACGTAATTATCGGTGAGCAGATGAACGACTGGTTTATGTCGGCATCAAGACACGTGCCCTGGTAACGAAAGAAGGTCTCCATGCATTTTGAAAAACGCCTGATGGTTATCGATGATGAACCGGCAATTCGTGAAGGAATACGAAGAATATTTGAAGCTGAGAACTTCGTTGTCGAGGCACTTGGGAGTGGTCAAGCAGCATTAATGAGGCTCAATCAGGAGTCTTTCGACCTTGTTATAACTGATCTCAAAATGCCAGGCATGAGTGGATTAGAACTTCTACGTGGCATTAAGGATTCCTATCCTGATTTGCCGGTGATTTTTATTACTGGTTTTTCCTCCGTTGGCAGTGCCGTAGAGATTATGAAAATGGGGGCAGTTGACTATATCGCGAAACCATTTGACCCTGAAGATTTAGTTAAAGTCGTTAATAACGCACTCGAACAGAGGGTCGTTGACTTGGAAAACCTACTTATCAGTCAGGGGTTGCGAGACTCTGATGGATTTGATGCTTTCATAGGTAAAAGCCCCGAAATGATAAAAGTGTATCGACGTATCATGCAAGTGGCTCCAACCGATAGCACGGTTTTAATTTCCGGTGAATCAGGCACCGGTAAGGAGTTGGTCGCACGGTCCATTCATAAACACAGCCATCGTCGTGATCATCCTTTTGTAGCGGTCGACTGCACCGCGCTTGTAGAAAATCTACTGGAATCAGAACTTTTTGGCCATGTCAAAGGATCGTTCACCGGTGCTATGCACACTAAAACCGGACTTTTTAAAGTTGCCGAGGGGGGAACGCTGTTTCTTGACGAGGTTTCAAACCTGAGTGTTACAACACAGGCTAAGCTGCTACGTGTCCTACAAGAGCGTCATGTGACACCAATTGGTGGAACCCATCCGATTCCTATTAACATACGCCTTGTAGCAGCGACGAACCGTAATTTGCGGGATATGGTGGCAGAAGGGACGTTTCGTGAAGACCTCTTTTTCCGACTGAACATTATTCCTCTTGATTTGCCGCCACTACGAGAGCGCTCCGGTGATATTCAACTGATTGTCGGATCTGCAGTACGCCGTTGTGCTGAAGAACTGGGAAAAGATATTAAAGGTGTTACTTCTGGTGCTATGCAGTTATTGAAAAATTATACATTTCCCGGGAACGTCAGAGAGCTTGAGAATATTATTGAGCGCGCGGTCGTTTTAGCGGAGAGCAGTATGATTACTACGGATGATCTTGAACTCAATTGTCAGGGAGAAGATACCTGCTGCACCGATCTATCAGTTGTTCCAATCAGTCTTGAAGAACTTAAGGAAACAAAGCGTCAGCTACGTGAACAAGCGGTTGTAGACGTTGAGAGAGCCTTTGTGTTAAATGCGCTCCATCGTAATAACAGCAATATTACAAAGGCGGCAGAGGAAACCGGAATGTTACGTCCCAATTTCCAAGCGCTTATGAAGAAGCTTGGAATTTCAGCGCGCGATATCCACAGCGCTCTGTAATCTCTGTACGTATCCGTTTTTTTGCGTATTCAATACCATTTTATCACCAGGCTGTATAATTAGAGTATACATGACTCATTCTATCTTTAGCACCCGTAAGCCCCACATAATAAGCCTCTTACCCCTCTTGTCTGCTTATCACTGACCAAAACGTATATATTGTCTATACACATACAAGACAGCTACAGAGGAGCAGTAAGTTGAACTTCTGTAAGTATTTGAAATTATGTAAATATATTTATTTTTCGAACTTGGCATCATCTATGCTTTTAAATGTACGTACGTGGTTACATACCTTGAAAAGGAGATTGCCATGAAAGCGAAATTAAGTTTACTTCAAACCTTGTTAGGAATCGGCATGTTGTCAACATCGGCATATGCATCAGATGGTGTAGCTCAGAGTGGTGCTGGGCCGCTTGTTTGGGCTTTCATGGGTTTTGGGGCTCTGATCCTTGTCATGCAAACCATTCCGGCACTCATTATGCTCTATTCGATGGTTAAGGGGTTTTTCATTGCAACAAAACATACAGCAGACACGTCCCATTAATTCTGTATTTTGTGTGTAGCATCAACGGAGAAGACTTATGCATGCAGAAGAGTCAAAACAGACTGCAGTGTGTGACCCAACGGTAGCATCTGCAGTCTGTCGTCTGCGTGCGACTCAGCTGCTCCGTCGCCGTATGATGTTCTATGCAATTGTTATTCTGTATCTGCCTCTCATGTGGCTCGCCCACCGTATATCACCCGCAATGAACTCTATGGTTATAATGTTTATTGTCTGGATGGCTCTATTGTTTCTTATCACACTCTATGCAGCATTAGCTCGCTGCCCACGGTGTGGTCATTATTTCCATATGCATGGCATGACATTACTGTTCTTACGTCGATGCCTTCACTGTCATCTTCATGTTAATCAACTATATACTGTAGAAAAGGAATTAGTATGTTCGGATTCGGATTACCAGAACTTATGATTATCTTCGGCATCGTTATTGTTTTCTTTGGCGCAGGACGGCTTCCTGAAATCGGATCTGCAATGGGGAAGAGTATTAAAAATTTTCAGGCGGCAACGAAAGAAGAGGTGAAGGAATTAGAGGGAAAGTAATAGCAATAGGTGTAGGCCCCTTTATATCGTTACCCAAAGCCCTAGCATAGTGCATGTTAGGGCTTTGTTATAGCAGCATATTTCTTTTTCGCTCAAGCAGTACCAGCGCATCCTCTAACTCACGCACCTGTGTCATACTCTGTGACCAGACAAAATAACTCTCCAGGCAAAAGATCGTCATACCCGCAGCAAAAACCGCCCAAAAGTTTTCAGCGAGGCTTCCAGAGAAGTAATAAAACAAATAGAAGCCAGTGAGATAGCCAAGATGGCTGTATGCCCCATACTTTTGTTGAGTGCCATTCGCAATTTTTGTGAGGATCAAGAGAATTGCAGAGAAAGCGTAAATGACCAGTAGAACACTGATTACGGTTGGTGGGGGAGCTGTTCCCAGGGTTTGTTTTAAACTGTCTGAAAGTGGAGGGAAAAGTTGATGACTCAGAAGTGCTGGAATACTCAGGATGGTAAAGGCACCAATCAACCAAATACCCTGATGAGAACGGGTATGCATCTGCTTAATACGTAACTGCAATGCATCACGCTGAAGAGTTAATTCATTGATTTTCGCCTGCTCAGCTTCGCTCATACACCATGTCCCATGATGATGCATCGGAGCCTTGTGAGACCACGTTACGAGCCTTTGCGGTCCTGCCTAGAATCCGAGGTATCTTGATGCTGGGTTTCGATTGTTGTCAGTCGGGCACGACAGTCACGAAGACGCCCCAAAATCCGTTGGAAATTTTGGGCAAGCTGAGAGAGTTCACCATAACCGTCAAATGGCTGGTTAGCCACCGGGTTATCCTCATCGTTCGTTATAACAATGAGCTTCTTGATGGGTGCTATGAACGATCGGTTCAGAAGGGCAGCAACACCGCCAACAGTCAGCATAAGCGTCATTACGGTGAACAATATCATACGGTATCGCATGATAGCCAATGAATTCTGTAGGTGATCTTGGTTTAAGCCGAGATCGAGAACCCCGAGAATTTTGTCAGAGGCTTTATGATAATGACAGGCGGTGACACATGTTGGATCGTTAAATATCGGTTCAGCTAAAGCTAACACTTCAGAACCCCGAGCACTGGTAAAGCGACGAGTGGTTTTCTGTTGTTGATCTTTGGTGTAAACCATGGCGGACGGTTTCGCTGCACTGCTGTATTGCTGTCCAATCTCCTGTGGATCAGCCGAAAAGGAAATGACCCCCTCTGGTGTATAGATACGAAGGTGCTCGATGTCTCCATGCTGTCCGATATTTGTGATCATATTACCAAGATGCTGACGGTCATTATGGAGCATTGCGTATTTTGTTGAGAGAATGACCGTGTTAGCTATATTTTGACCATTTTGCGTTGCATCATGGATTAAGTCATCTTTCAGAATAGCGTAGAGGGTAAAGCAGCCTATCGCCACAAATCCGGTAACAGCAAGACCTACCGGGACAATTGCACGTGTGGCGATTTTTTCGAACATGGTGACTACTCCTTTCTCGGGGTGAAGCAACTTGCCGGCTGAGGGTGCGCCTCTCCCTCAGCCGGCCACGGCGCATCATCTTGCCGGCTTGTGGCAGGATGCACACTGGCTTTTCACGGTAAAAGCCTGTTTCCCGTCATGACAGGCACCACAGGATGCGCCTTGTTCCATTTGCTTCATTGTCGTTCGTGTTTTTATTGCACCGTACTGATAGATCTTTGTGTGACAATCTTTACACTGCAGCATCGCTGCATGATTCGTATGGTTGAAACGGCCAACAATTGTTCCGAATCGATTTTTATAGGTTACGTTTGTTGGTTGCTTAAGCCCCACATGACACTTATTACAACTGCCCGCTACGGTAAAAGCCTGTTTCCCATCATGGCAAGCACCACAAGAGGCACCTTTTTCCATTTCAGCCATGGTAACCCGTGGGTTTGATTTCATTGATGGCTTCACAATGCCGGTGTGACAGTCTTTACAGCTGTACATCTGGCTGTGGAACGTATGACTGAAGCTTGCTTTGGTAAAAGACTTCAGTTTGTATGTTATGTTGGGACTGGTATGGCACCGGCTACACTGATCAGTTTTAAAAGCTTTTTTACCGTTATGGCAGGCACCACACGAGGCCCCTTTATCCATTTCAGCCATGGTGACGACTTTTTTGGGAGCACCCATCTTGTATAGGGATGAATGACACGTTGCACAGTCCTTAATTTTTGCAAGGTGTTTCGCATGGTTAAAGGTAAGTGGCCCTGTTTCTGCTATACGATAGGTAACATTCTTCACCATGTGACACTTCGAACATTGATGAGCATCGAAGGCTTGTTTACCGTTGTGGCAGCGCCCACAAGACTCACCACGGTACATATCTTCCATGGTGTATTTTTTCTTCGTCCTGTTACCGGTATGGCAGGTCGCACAACTTAAGGCCTGGGAACTGCGGTGCGGCTTAGCCTTTAAATGCCTGTTATGACTGAATACGACCACTCCAGCCTCTTTAGTGGTGTACGTGATATCTTTTAAATCGAGTGCCAACACATTTGTACTGATTAAATGGCCTATCAGTAAGATCATTGGCAGATACAGGTAACGTTTCATCTTGGTCTCCTCATCCCCCGCCCGGAGGCGGGGGTATCACTAGACACGGGGTTTACAGATACTGTTTAGGATCTGATGGTTACCCCTTGTCTTGGGGGGTAGTTCCCGATGCCGAATCGATAAGGCCATATTCGCCGTACGTGGTCTTCCATTTGAACAGGATAGGCCAGCGATAGAGGATTGCACGGTAAGTAACAATGTAGATGGAATACATCGTCACCGTGATAATGATTTCGCGAAACGGTGGGATATGAATATGTCCATTCTGCCAATTAAAAGTGAACATATAGACATTCAAGCGATGGAGGATGACTCCAAGAATCGTCGTCCAGGCACCAAGTCTAACCAGAGTAATATTTTTATTACGGATCCCTGTCGTGAGGAGAACCAGCGACAACACGACACCAAAGCCTATCTCAAAGCACCAGTACGCACCCCATCCAGTGGTTAAATATGCCCATTTGTTATCATGGGCAATACCAATAAGACGAATAGTCAGATAAGTAATCAGACCCATCGACGCACCTTTAGCCAACGCAAATTGCAGCTTGTTCAGGCTGTTTTTGAAGGTGTCATCACATCGCCATGACATGGTTTTATTGGCAATACTACTGACGACAATGACCATACACAGGCCGCCTGGTAATGATGAGACAAAGAAGTAAAGCCATTGGAATGCAGATGAGTACCATAAAGGGTGAACTTTACCCGGAGCATAGGTTGAAAGTGCGCCAAGTGCACCTTGATGGAGTGTTGATAGGATGATGCCGGCAACCGCAAGACCGAGCGCCATTTTCTTAATAAAGGTTCTTCCGGCTGGCCAACCCATCCATTCAAAGAATGCGGTAGAGGTTTCGGCGGCCTGTACTGATAAGTAGGTGGCAACGTGCCAAGCTACCAGGAACAGAACTGCTTCTGGCCCCCAAGAAACGACCATAGGGTAGGGGAGGCGCCATGGTTGGCCCAGGTCAACCATGAGAAACATAACGGCAAAGAAGTACCCAAGTATACCATTGAGAATACCAAGGCGTTCAATCGGTTCAAAGTCGTGCCGGCCAAAGACCTCTACTGCTGAACCGAGCTGAAAACCGGATGAAGAAAGCGGAACCATACCAAAGAGGCCAAATGCCAGAAAAAGACCCCAGGCATTATCATACGGGTCACCAACAGCCCAAGATAAGCCAAAAATATATCTGCCGATGAGTATGGGGATACCTATGGCAAAAATAACAGCAAAAACCCAGTTTAAGGGGTTACTAACCGCTTGGGCGATATAGTCTTTAGGGCTTAATCCCAGAAGCAGCTTTTCTTTGAGGGTCCAAGGACGTCCTTGATCGTTATCACGACGCAGGCTGTTGACGATCTGCGTGTTAGGGTTACGTGTTAGAAACTGTTTCATTGGTGGTCACTCCCCTCGTTGTCTGTATGGTGGTCCTTATTTTGGGTCGCAAGCAGATGCACACCGGTGAACAAGGCGGGCCAAATAGACAGAACCATTGGTACGAACCCGAGGAAGTCCTTTACATTGGAAATAATCGGCTCGTTCTGCATATGACCATCGAAGCCGACCTTGTCGAAGTCAACACTGCTGAGATACATCCAACTCGTACCACCGACTGCCTTCTCACCAAACAGTTTGTCCACATAGAGACCCGGGTTGGATTGAATACGATCGTGTCCGAGCTTGATCAAGTCGGAGCGGCGCCCGAAGGTCATGACCTGTTGAGGACAAATCTCGACACATGCAGGTGGTTTCCCTTCCTTAAGGCGGGTGTCGTAACAGAAGATACATTTTTTTACGAGCGGATTGAGTGGGCTGGTATAACTATACGCAGGTATATTGAACGGGCAGGCAATCATGCAGTTTCTACAGCCGACACATACCTTTGCGTTATAAATTACCGCACCTTCCTTGGTTTTCGTATAGGCATTAACAAAGCAAGAACTCAAACAGGCAGGCTCAGTACAGTGATTACACTGAATTTTACGATATAGACTTTCCTTCGTAGCGACCTGATATTTATTCACAACGGTATAGGCTTTTTCTGTGGTACGCCGTTTATCTTTAAATACCGACATGTCATCGAACGGTTCATCTGGAGCAGGAAGTTTCTGCTCATTATTACAGGCAGCTTCACAACTACGACAGCCGACACACCGGGTTAAATCCACGAGAACCCCCATGGCATCCGGATATCCTTCAAACGAACCGGCAGCAAAAACATTTTTCCCTGAAATTCCAGAGGTAGCTACAGCCATGCCACATGCTAGGCACCCCTTCAAAAAATCTCTTCGTTCCATAATGACTAATCTCCTTGTTGGATCCGCTGGTCAGTGGTGTACGGTTTTGGCTTTTACACCTGCTTTGGGAGCATAAGATCCCGATTTGAAGATAGCGTCTCCGCGGTCATTTCTCTTGTGACAATCCTGACAACCTGTCGGTCCCCCCATTTTGGTATGGCATCCTATACAATTCATATGATAGGCAGCCTTTAAGCCTGGTTTGTCGCGGTGATATAAAGGCGGTTGACGATCACGTTGTTGTTTAAGAGCCTCTGGCGAGAAAGGTTCAGCAACATGACAGCCTTTACAGCTGACAACGGGAGTGGCACCACTATTCTTATGGCATCGAACACAGTTACTATCCTTAACCATTGCTCCCGTTGTGTGATGGTGACAGACACCACAGTCTGTGAGCCGCTTAATATGGGCTTCATGGTTAAAGGATACCGGTGAATAATACTGTTCGAGTTTATTGATCGTGATGCGATCTGGAATTGCACTCGCATAGGATAGGGCAGTCGAAAACAGAGTTAAAAGACATATGATGCCAGCGTGAAGAAGTAATCGTGGTCCTACGTACATACGAGCTCTCCTTAGGGTTTGAGCGTCTTGAAACAACAACGACGCTTTAATGCTGTTAACACTTGATACGGTGCCAGTCATTATTTCGACGTTTTGTTTGATGCATGTAGATATTTGTAGAACATGGGGAATCCTACAAAGAATGCGACGCAAATGAGATATTCAACCGCTTTGATGTATTGATAAAAATCAACCATCGTGTACACAGTCTTCACTTCACCGATTGCATTAAATACGCCTAACATTGCATACCTCCTTGTGGTTTATAAATGCTTCTTGTTTTCAAAAGCACAGGCAACTGCTTGTAAAAGCTCTTCTCGATCATCAGAGGCTATCGGCTTCAGGGAGTGATAAAAGATCCCTTCTTTACGCATTTTTCTGATGATTGGTAATGAGGTCTCATCAGAGACAAGAATTATGGTTAGGTCACGACTACATTTCTTCAGGAGCGGAATGAGTTCTGCAGCAGCAAGCTCGTCAAATTCACTACTCAACAAGACTACTTGAGCTGTTTTTTTCAAAATTCCATGCAAAACGTTTGCAGCAGTCGTTGTCACCGTCACGTTGTAGCCAGCTTCAATACAAAGATCAGCTAATACCTTTCTTGTCTCGAGGTTCTCATCAGCTATCAGCACACCTTCCATACAGGTAACCTCTGTCTTGTTTACGTTGGCATAAAACCTTTGTTTGGGTTCTCACACAGATTTACGTCTATATACCCTAGAGCATAGACCGTACCATTCGACCCAATCTGGTAAAAAAAATACAACTAGTTGATATCAGTGGACTTAAGTGCTGTTTGTACGATGAAGGGAAATGTTTTCTGTATGATTAAACAATACAGTCTTCTGGTAATTAAGGCGGACAGAACAGGGGGATTTTATGTAACACACTAAAAATACGAGAGAATAAGTTGATGTATAGCTAGGATATACGTGTATTTGCTAATGATGTATTGGTAGTAATAAAGCAGAACGGGGCTGCAGATTATTGCAGCCCCGTAAAAATCATAATAAAAATAATGGGTATCAGCGACGTAACGTGGCAACTATCCTTTGGGGGACCATGATGAGCCCAAAAGCATCGTATATACTTCTACAAAGAATATCCGCAGATTGAAGGGCGTTGATTGCAACCCCTTCTCCTTCGAGAACGGCAACTCCTATAGCAGCAGTTTCTAACATCAGGCTGTCATTATATCCATTCCCAAAACAGATAACGTACTCAGCACCAAGTTTTCGAATATACGAACTCTTCTGTTCTTCCTCGGATCCACTATCAATGGTAATTACCTGACATGGCAGGCCTTCGAGTTCTTGCACTACGGTGCCACCAGTATCAGCGGTAATAACATGAACCGTAAGACGTTCGGCGACTTCACACAGCGTTCGGTCTAGGTTTGACATGAGAATGCCATCACGGGCTATAGTTCCATTAAAATCGAGGACGAGATGTTTAATAGTCATAGTGGTGTGACCAGGAATAGTTATGTCCACGATGAATTCCTTTCAAACAACCGTAGTGATATGAACCTAACAGAAATAGAACCTAACACACAAGGGCGACATTGAGTCGCCCTTGTGTGTTACCGTCATGTTAACGCATATTAATGGACTTTTGTGGTCGCTTCCTTACTGCTGAAAGCCTCTTTTGCACCTTTAATCATGCCGTACAGATTGATCAGTGCAGGTATTGTTTGCGCTACGACAACTAAAGCGAGGAAACCAGCGAAGACCAAAACAAGGATACCACTGTTATAAGTGACGTTCGTGTTTATCGCAGCCTCAGTGGCCTCTGAAGATGCAAATGCTTTACTAAAACTCATCATGGACATACCAACGATTGCCAATACAGTTTTGAACGCTTTCATGTTTAGACTCCTTTTCTTAGTTAATTGAAACATGGTGCCTGCTTCTTGAGTGCACATGCGATTGCCTGTTGTAATTCTTCGTAATCTTCTGGGAGAACCGGCCTCAGTAGATGATAAAAGATGCCTTCTCGACGCAGTCTGCGTGTTGCTGCTGCAGGAAAGTCACTTGACACAACAATAATCGGTAGTGTTTTACAGCATCGCTTCAATAAAGGTATCAACTCTACTGCTTGAAGTTCGTCAAATTGGCTCCCAAGCAGAACTACTTTACAGGTCTTTTTCAGGAGGCCGACCATAACTGCAGCTGTTGAAGTTCCAATAGTAACGTCATAGCCTGCTGCTTTACAGAGGCCAGTCATTAAGGCCCGTGTTTCATTGTGTTCATCTGCGATCAGGACTGTTGACATACCATCACCTTTTATGACGTGTAGTCGTAACAATGTTATTGTTCTTGAAAAGGTCTAATAGTGATTTTGCGAAGAGAAGAAGGGCTGGTAATGTCTGAGTGATGACAATCAAACATACAAATCCTATGAATCCCCAAAAGATAAAATTAAACCCCTCTACTGAATTCTGATGTATCGCTGGTGTTGCCGCAAACGCCGACTTAAAGGATATCCCGATTATTATAGCCATCATAATGATTGATCTCATTGTTGTAACCTCATACGGAAACTTGATTTCTTATACCTGTTAGAGCATAGATGATGCCAATTAGTAATCAGCTTTATCTAAACATTGCAACTTACTGATATTAAACGGATTAATTTGTTTAATCGATTTTTATGGGGATATTCTTACACGGTCTACTGTATGATTTAATCATGCAGTGAAAAGGCAATGCTATTTATAATATGAACTATTACAGCATGTTAAGTGTTTATGCTGTCATGGGATCGCTTAGCCACTGTATCAACGAGTTATGCAGTGCCAACAATAAGGGGAAGGTAAATACTAATGATTGTTCCAATGCCATTCTTTGAACTAGCCGTTATGATGCCACCATGCTGCTGTATCGTCCCGAAAACCATTGAAAGTCCCAAACCTGTGCCATGGCCGACATCTAGATCGGAAGAGCACACG
>JBLIZM010000090.1:0-7069 GCA_048859855.1 Trichlorobacter sp. | reverse complement strand
CCCGATGCCCAGCACCTTGCGCCTGGCACCATCTGGTCAATTCCCTGTGACATTGCAATCCCGGCAGCAACCCAGAATGAAGTCTCCCTGGCGGATGCCGAGCTGCTGATTGCCAATGGCTGTATCGCGGTAGCCGAGGGGGCAAATATGCCAACCCGTCCTGACGCGATTGCACGGCTGCAGGAGGCCGGGGTCGTCTTTCTGCCGGGCAAAGCTGCCAATGCCGGTGGTGTTGCCACCTCGGGACTGGAGATGCGCCAGAACGCCCAGCGCACCCAATGGAGCTTTGAAGAAACCGATCAACAGCTGTCAAGGATCATGCAGGATATTCATGCGGTCTGCGCCGAAACCGCCGAAGCCTATGGACACCCCGGCAATTATGTGTTGGGTGCCAACTGTGCCGGCTTTGTTCGGGTCGCTGACGCAATGCTGGCTCAGGGGCTGATTTAGCGCGGTATACTTGCATTTACGCCGGCAACCCCCTATACTGTCGCCTCATTCCCCCTAAGGAGCTGTGTGTATGATAACCATCGATTTTGATAAGATGGGCGGACTGATTCCGGCCATCATTCAGGACGCCGATAACGGTCAGGTCCTGATGGTCGCCTTCATGGATAAGAAGACCCTCGACCTGACCCTTGAAACCGGTAAAACCTGGTTTTTCAGCCGTACCCGTAACAAGTACTGGATGAAGGGTGAGGAATCCGGCAATACCCAGGAGGTTGTCGAAGTACTGACCGATTGTGATGCCGACAGTGTGGTCATCCGGGTAAAACAAAACGGTCCTGCGGCATGTCATACCGGCAACCGCAGCTGTTTCTATGTGCGCTGGGAAAACGGTCAGTGGGTTGAGCATTCACAACCGCTTTTTGATCCGGCGGAGGTATATAAAAAATGAGTAATCTCCTACGACTTGGTGTACCGAAGGGCAGTCTTGAAGAGGCAACGGTTGAACTGTTTAGTCAGGCGGGATGGAATATCGGTATTTCATCACGCAGCTACTTTCCAACCATCGATGACCCTGAGATGAAATGTCACCTGATTCGTCCCCAGGAAATGGGTCGCTATGTCGAGCGGGGAACGATTGATGTCGGGATTGCCGGCCGCGACTGGATTCGTGAAAATGATTCCGATGTCGTGGAAGTCTGTGAAATGGTCTATTCAAAAGTCTCGCGTCGCCCGGTTCGCTGGGTCTTGGTTGTCGCCCAGGACTCACCGGTTCAAAAGCCCGAAGACCTGCAGGGTAAAACAATTTCTACCGAGCTGGTTGGCTTTACGAAACGCTACTTTGCTGACCGCGGCATTGATGTCACCGTTGAGTTCTCCTGGGGAGCGACTGAAGCCAAAGTCGTTGACGGGTTGTGTGATGCCATCGTGGAAGTAACCGAAACCGGTTCTACCATCCGGGCCAACAATCTCCGGATCGTCTGTGACCTGATGGAGTCCGTTCCGGTCATGGTTGCCAACCGTGCTGCCTGGGATACCCCCTGGAAGCAGGAAAAGATTATGCAACTGGCAACCCTCTTGTCATCGGCCCTCAAGGCCGAAGGGGTGGTTGGCCTTAAAATGAATGCACCGGCAGAGATCATCGCCGATATCATCGCGGTGCTGCCAAGTCAGAAAGCGCCAACGGTTTCCCACCTGTATCAGTCGGACTGGGTCTCAATTGAAAGCGTCCTACCGGAAAAAGCAGTGCGTCAGATTGTTCCTACCCTGATGCGGCTTGGCGCTGAGGGTATCATCGAATACCCGATCACCAAGATTATTTAATGCTGACCTATACCATCGATCGACGTGACCAGTTCCGCACCGTGGAGAGCCTGCTGATGCAGCGGCTCCCCTCGGCACCGCGGGGGTATATCCATAAACTAATCCGCTCGAATGCCTGCCTGCTCAACCAAAACCCGACGACTCCCGAGGTTCAGCTCATGGTTAATGATCAGCTGACCCTTAAGGAGAGCAAAACCGTACGGGCCCATACCACCGGGCGGATTCCCGCAATTGATCTCTTGTGGTATGACGAGCGGCTGTTGATCGTCAATAAACCGGCAGGGTTAGCGATGCATCCGGCTGCCGAAGTCACAGAATCCCTGACCGAACGGGGAAGTGACTGGCTGCGCGATCATTACCATACTCCCCATGCCACGGCCTATCCGGTTAATCGGCTCGACCGGGGTACCTCCGGTGTGGTCATGCTGGCAACCAGCTCCAGTAACGCCGGTCGCTTTGGTCGGTACATCAAGGAAATCGGCCTGACCAAGTGCTATCTGGCCCTGGCAGAGGGAATGATCCGTGAAAGCGGTAGCATTGACCTCCCCCTTGACGAAAAAGAATCCGTAACCCGCTACCAGGTTTTGGCCAGTTCTCCTGCCGCCAGCGTCCTGCTGGTGGAGCCGATTAGCGGGCGGATGCACCAGATCAGGCGGCACTTACAGGCGATTGGCCATCCGATTGTCAATGATGCCCGCTATGGATCAAAAACAAAGCTTAATTCATTGGGATATGGCATCGGTCTGCATTCCTTCACCACCGCTTTCAGCTACCCGGAGGAGCAGTTTTCCCTTTCCCTGACCGCTCCGATCCCGGTAACCCTGCTTGATGCCATTGCCCAGATGAGCGGCTTTGATGAATCGTCACTGTTTCGTGCCCTCGGGCCGTTTACGAGACTGACACCTCCATGACCAGGCCGGGACCGGATACCGGCCTGGGAACCCTTAACCTGACCCAGTTCCTTGGGGCGCTAAACGACAACATCCTCAAGTTTTTAATTATTTACCATATCATTCAGCACCAGCCGGCACTTTCCCCCAGCAGTGTCACTGCCACCGCTGGTGCTGTTTTTGTGCTGCCGTTTCTACTGCTGTCCCCCCTGGCAGGCAACCTGGCAACCCGCTATAGCAAATCCCACCTGATCGGCTGGATTAAGCTTCTGGAAGTAGTGATTACCTGCCTGGCGGTACCGGCCTTCTGGATGGGCAGTCCCCTGCTGCTCTACCTTGTCCTGACGGCAATGGCAATCCACAGCGCCCTGTTTGCTCCCTGCAAGTACGGAATCATACCGGAACTGGTGGAGCACCATGCCCTGACCCGGGCGAATGGCGCAATCGAGGCTGCCACCTTTTTAGCCATCATCATCGGCACGGCAAGTGCCTCACTCCTGGTGGATTTCACCCAGGCGCGCTACCCGTTGGCAGCATCTGCCTGTGTACTCATAGCCTTCACCGGATGGCAAGCGGCCCGTACACTCCCGGTTACCGCTGCGGCAGCCCCGAAGCTGCGGGGACACCTCTCGCCACGTCCGATGCTTGACAGTCTCCGGGCCCATCGCCGCGTTACACCGATTCGGGTATCACTGGTCGGCTTTGCCTGGTTTATGCTGGTTGGGGCCTTCGCCCAAATGAACTTAATCGGGTATGGGATTGTGCAGCTTGGGTTACGTGAGTCACAAAGCGGCTATCTGTTTTTTGCGGCAGCGATCGGGATCGCCATAGGCTCCCTTACGGCAGCCCGATTCGCGCGAGCCGATCAGCCGTTTGGCCTGGTCATCCCCGGTGGCGTCGGCATGCTGTTCTGCCTGATTGCCCTTGCACTGATGCCGGCACGGCTCGAACTGATTGTGCTGTTCTTGATTTTGTTTGGAGTCAGTGCCGGTCTGTTTTCAGTTCCGTTTCAAACCGGCCTGCAAGCCTATGCCGATCCACCCCGTCGAGCAGAACTGCTGGCTGCGGCAAGCATGGTCAACTGGTTTGCGGTACTTATGGCCTCCGGATTCTTACTCCTGGTGGCTCATACCGCAGGACGCACACCGGCCGAAAGTTTTTTCGTGATGGGAATACTCCACGGGGTGGTCCTGCTGCTTCTGGCCTGGCGCTACCCGCTCCTCTGGCACCATGCCCAAAAGCGTGTATCCCGACGGGAGGACCATCCCGCCGGGTCGTAGGCTTAGCGTGCCCGAAGCACCAGACATTTTAGGTAATCGGATTCCGGAACTGTTATGAGAACCGGATGATCGCTTGCCTGTCCGTAACTTCCTTCCAGGCAGACCTCACGCCGTGCCAGCCGGGCTGCCTGGGCCAAGAGATCGCGAAACGCCTCCCGCCCCATATGGTAGGAACAGGAGCAGGTAATCAGGTAGCCACCCGGCTTAAGGATCGAGAGTGCCCGCCGGTTAATGGTCAGATACCCTTTGGTTGCTTCCGCCAGCTGACGCTTGTTTTTCACGAAGGCTGGAGGATCCAGAATAACCAGGTCAAAGCGTCTTCCCTCTGCCTCAAGACTGCGCAGCCGCTCAAAGACATCAACCGCCTCAAATGCCATCCGATCCTCGACACCGTTGAGCGCCGCATTACGGGCTGCATGGGAGATCGCCCGTTCGGAAATATCCAGACAGAGAACCTCTTTCGCACCATAGGCTGCGGCATGAACGCCCCAGCTCCCGCTATAACAGAAACAGTCCAACACCTCTGCACCGGGACTTAACGGCTTGAGCAGTTTATGATTATCCTTTTGGTCGAGAAATCCACCGGTTTTCTGGCCATGGGTCAGATCGACCTCAAAGCGCAGTCCGTTTTCCTCCATAATAATGGTTGGAGGAATCGTTCCGTCAAGCACCACCACCTCTTCCTCCAGCCCCTCCATCCTGCGGACCGCCACATCGTTACGGGCGATAATACCGACAGGATTCAAAACGACCTTCAGGGCCGCAACAATCAGGTCACGCCGACGGTCCATCCCTGCGGTCAGAAGCTGGAGCGAGACATAACTGCCGTAGACATCCACCACCAGCCCCGGCAGATGATCACTTTCTCCATAAATCAGCCGGTAGGTTTCAATGCCGGGGAAGCGGGCCATCCGCTCCCGGTGGGCAAGCGTCAGGCGCTCAACAAAGAAATCAACGGAATCAATTTCAACCGGGCTGGTCGCTACCATCCTGACCGCGATCAGCGATTGGTGGTTGAGATACCCATAGCCGACTGATTTCCCTTGGTGATCAAAAACCTGACAGGCCATCCCGGCCTCAGGGGGGAGTGACATTGAGGCGATTTCATTACTGAATATCCAGGGGTGTCCATTACGGACCCGCTTATCTTCATTCTTTTTCAGGGTGATGGCTTGCACAGATAGGCTCCTAGGTCGGACAACGCCACCCGTTCCGGCCAGGATTGGGTCGTTGTCGTTATAAACAGTAGATTAATGGCGACCAGGAGCTGGTTAATCCGCTCAAGATCCAGAATCGTCTCTTTGGCAAAGGACTGCATGCCGACGCAGTTCAGTGGACAGACCGTGATGGTCGGATCACCCTCCGGCTCCTGTACCAGAAGCGGCAGGCCATGGGTACGGCAGATGACCGGTCGCAGGGGATAAATCAGACAGCGGTCATTCTGTAACAGCGCGCAGCGCTCCGGATTGTGCTGGTTTTCAAGCGCCTGCCTGATAGCGGCCTGCTCGGCAGCCGGCAGTTCCAACACAGCCTCGATAATCGCCGCTGCCTCAACCGGAAAGACTGAGATCGGCAGACAGCACGAAGAGCAGCCGGCAGAACAGGTGAGGGCATCACCTAATGCAGCGGTGATGCCCTCATGCAGTACGTCCAACCGGTCGATCAGTTGATGATAACTATCTCGTGGTTGCGTCATGGTACGATAGCTTACTCCTGAATTTTCAGGACGATTTTACCAAAATGCTTGTCCTCTTCCATCATACGATGGGCTTCGACAACGTCATCAATACTGAAGACCTGCTCAACAATCGGTACGATGGTGCGATCCGCGAACTTTGGCAGCGCGGTTTTGGTGAATTCAGCAACAATCGCGGCCTTGTCCTTGACCGGACGGGAGCGCAATACGCTACCGATAATCTGCTGACGCTTAACCATCATCAGTGCCAGGTTCAGCTCTGCCTTGATACCACTGATAACCCCGATGATCACCAGACGACCGGCATAGCCGAGCGAGTTCATGTTCGGAGCCAGGTACTTGGCGCCAACATGGTCGAGGATGACATCAACCCCCTTCTTGTTGGTAAACTCCTTGACCGCTTCAGAGAAGTCAGGGGTGGTGGTAAAATCAACCGCAAGATCAACCCCAAGCTCTTTAACCCGCTCGATTTTTGAAGGATGTGCCGTTACGATAATCTTGGTGTTCGGAACCAGCGCCTTACACAGCTGGACACCGGCGGTGTTAACGCCGCCTCCCCCGCCGTGAATGATAACGGTGTTGTTGTCCTTCAGCCCCCCGATCATGAAAATGTTGGAGAACGCGGTAATATAGGACTCGCAGACACAGGCAGCCTCTTCAAAGCTCATGCTGTCAGGAATCGGCATCAAATGGCTGGCATAGGCAACCGCGAATTCAGCACAAGCGCCGCCACCAACCAGTGACATGACCCGCTGGCCAACCTGCCACCCTTCAACACCAGGGCCAACCGACTCAATAGTACCGGCTACTTCAAGGCCGAGAATTTCGGAATCACCCATTGGTGGTGGATACTTACCTTCACGCTGTACCAGGTCCGGACGGTTGATGGTTGTGGCGACAACCCGTACCAATACCTGCCCTTCGGCGGCAACCGGCTTATCAGCCTCGCCAACCTTCAGAACCTCGACTCCACCGAAACCATCCATCAGAACTGCCTTCATAGCGCCTCCTATTTACGAAATACTGTTTGATTTATTCAAGAGAGGTTGTCAATCTACCTACTTCGGCCTGATTTGTAAATCAAAAACCGTCTGGATACCTTGATTTTAGGGACTTTTTACAGTATGAACAGAGGAACAGCGAAAGGACACTTTCATGCACATTCTGGTCACCAATGACGATGGCATCGCCGCACCCGGCATCAAGGCGCTTGCCCAGGCATTAACCCCCTTCGGAACCGTCACGGTTGTTGCCCCGGACCGTGAGCGAAGTGCCGCCGGCCACTCACTAACCCTGCACTCACCACTACGGGTCTTTGAGCTGCACGAAGGATGGTTTGCGGTTGACGGCACCCCAACCGACTGTGTCAACATGGGTATTCATAACCTGCTACCACACCGTCCCGATCTGGTGGTCTCCGGCATCAATCATGG
>JBLIZM010000089.1:0-2467 GCA_048859855.1 Trichlorobacter sp. | reverse complement strand
GCACCCCTCCGGGGGTTTCAACAATCCGCGGTGTTGGGTTACCGGCACGGGGAGCCAGTGAAAGCCCTTTGGTCACAAAGGCGCCAATTGATTCAAGATCAAGATAGGGACTAAACTCCTCACCGTATCCAAAGGTTCCGGACGCAGTCATAACCGGGTTACGCAGGGAAAGATCTCGTATGGTGACAGACATATCTGGTTTCATCGGTGATCCTCCCAGGCAAGCTGACTGGCCTCAAATACCGGCCCTTCGCTACAAACACAGCGATAATCTGGCGTCTCCGGGGTATGCCCTGCCCCCTGACAGACACAGCCAAGACAGGCACCGACACCACAGGCCATATATCCTTCCAGTGAAACCTGACAGGGAACGTTTCGGTCAGCGGCAATCGCAGCGACCGCTTTCAGCATTCCATGGGGTCCACAGGCAAAAATCCTCCCCGTGTTGCCGGTGGCGTCTAACCGGTCGCAGAGCACCTTGGTTACCAGGCCACGCTCCCCGAGGGAACCGTCTTCCGTCGCAACGTAGCACTCAACCCCAAGCCGTTCGAATTCCGTGATGCACAAAATATCATCCCGGGTACGCCCCCCGGCAAACAGTCGGACTGGCGATGTCGTCACCAGCTGTTTCGCCAGGAGATACAGTGGCGCCAGACCGACCCCACCGCCGACAATCAGCTTTTCCTCTCCATCCGGCCCTGGATCAAAGCCACTCCCCAGTGGCCCAAGGACATCCAGCAGGTCACGTTCGTGCAGCTGTGACAGAATTGCCGTCCCCTTACCAACCACCCGATAGAGAATATCAAGGTAGGGCTGCTCACTACCACCGGTAAAGGCAGGCATCTGAATACCGACATCAAAGACACCAAAGGGGCGACGAATGAGCGGATCGATTGACGGGTTGACCCGAACCATCACAAACTGGCCAGGAACCGCCGAGGTCAATGCCGCAGGTGCGGTCATCCGCATCCGCCAGTACCCCGGTGAAACCTCGACATTCTCGATAATCATGGCTGTAAACTGCATACCGTCTCCTTATGCGTGCAGATCAAATATCATCGTTTCGTGCAATATGTTTTGTCATTAAAAGCGCAGCTATCCCCCCCGGATAATATCCGGGACGACGCCCAACGACCTGAAATCCTTGCTGCTGGTAGAGCTCAATCGCCGGCTGACTGGTTTCCCTCACCTCAAGATGCACGATGGTTGCCCCCACCTGTTGCGCCTGCTGAAATCCCCAGTTCAGGAGATCTCTGGCAACCCCGCGCCGCCGCGCCTCAGGCAACACAGCAATATCAAGCACTTCAGCTTCATCAGCGACCCACCGTAGACAGAGATAGCCCAGAATCAGGCCATCCTCCTCGCAGACCACTGCATGGCCTGGCTGGGTAGCCTCATCGAGGAACTGCTGGCGCGACCAGCCGTGGTCAAAAGACCGCTGCTCAATCGCCAGCACCTGATCAATATCATGGGAATCCATCGGACGCACGTATAACATGACGTCCAAGCATACTTGAAAACAGGGGGGTGAGGCAATGCAATTTGAGACCGTCGGTACTTATCGCCGCTGACTGCGCATCAACCGTCTAAACTCCCAAGGCGGCTGGGGATTGGACTGCTGCCATAGACCGACATGCTGTTGGCGCGCCTGCTCCTCCAGAGCAATGAATGATGAGGCATATGGGCGCCCCAGGTACTGACGATAGGCCCAGCCCCACCCTTCCTGCACCATTTCTTGATTAATGTTACGCTTCCCAAGCCAGACCAGGGCCACCACCCGATGGTAGCGGTCAACCGCCTGGATGCTCAGCTGTACGCTCTGGTTATCAAGCCTACGCTGCAAAGCCTGATAGGCTTCTTCACCAAAGGGCTGCCCTGCCTTGATCATCTTGCCGGTCTTGCGCGCATACTTGGCTGTTTCCGGTGCATCGATACCATACAGACGGACTTTGAGCAGGGTTCCCTGGCGATCGACTACCTGAATCGTGTCTCCATCAACAACACGCCGAACGACTCCTTCAACTTCCCGGAGTGACTCCCGCGCAAACGAGGGAATAACACCAACAAACAGGAACAGACTGACCAACAACATCCGTATCATCATATACCAACCTCCGTGCCTACCAAGCACCGTCTAGGGAAACAGCCCACTTGAAACCGTGGTGATGCATTCAGCTACACACACGATACTCCCATATAGCAGGATTTTAAGGGATACGGCAGCCAAAGTTTTGACGAACTTTCAATTGTTTTGATTGGACTGCGGGTATGAAGCAATGTAGGTAGGCGCAGAGAGCAGTGGCGATCTCAGTGACCAATCAGATGATATAGAACAGGAATTACAGAGACGATGCAAAAAGAGGTTACAGCAGTGCTGTAACCTCTTAGTAAGTATGGCAGGGGTGCCAGGATTCGAACCTAGGAATGCCGGAATCAAAATCCGGTGCCTTACCGCTTGGCGACACCC
>JBLIZM010000088.1:0-4541 GCA_048859855.1 Trichlorobacter sp. | reverse complement strand
AGGTGTCTCGCCAGAATCCCAGATTCCCATGCCGAGCTGGCGATACTTTCCCTTGATCTGGCTGTCCTGTTCGAGAATGAAAAAAATACGCTCAAATCCACTCGTTGGGTGGCTTAGTGACCCATAATACGGTATGGCGATTTTCCCTGTGTGCATGTGTTTCCTCTATGTGGAAATTGCAACATGTGATGCATACTTTATTAATAGAATCCAATATATGTGCCAAGTAGCGAACGGGGATCGATTGGGGGTGGCTAGTTGTGACTAAATTACCGTTATCACTCATTTAAAAAAATAAATTTAAACATTGTTCTATGTAAAACATGATCAGTTTTGTCTTGTTGCAAATGCAACAAAATATGTTGCTCAGTGTTGCGATGTGTTGCATGTTACAAATAGAGACGGCGGGATAACCCGCCGTCTCTATTTGTAACTAGATGCTGACTTGGCTATTCGGTGATTTTATATGTGCCTCCGCTAAATGATACGTTAGCATTTAACACCTTGAGGTTGGTAAAGCCCTTCGCCTTGAGGGTTTCATAAGCAATACCTGCTCGGATACCGGTTGCGCAGTGAACGATAACTGTTTTGTCTTTCGGAACTTCACTGTAACGTGTTCCGATTTGTTCTGAAGGAATATGCAGTGATCCTTTGAATTGACCGGTCTTGCGCTCAGTAGCATTACGGACATCAAGGACGACATAGGCAGGGTTCCCGAGATTTTTAACAAAGTCAGCAGGGGTCATGTCTTGTGCTGCGAGGACACGGACAAAGACTAATTTTTGTGGTGCTGGCTTGAGGCCCACTTCAACAGTATTTCCAAGTTTTTGCCATGTATTGAGGCCACCTGGGAAATACGTTGCTTTGCTGAGACCGTAGTCACGCATCAATTCGAGTGCCTTATCTAGATCAGCTTGTGAGTCGCTGTAAAATACGATTGATGCGCCTTTAAATGATGGCCAGTTTTCTTCTTTGTAGGAGTCGAGTGCGGATGCCGGAAGGTTGACTGCTCTTGGAATGTGGCCAACGGCAAACTTGTTAGCTGCACGCAAATCGATCAACAGAATATTTCCGTCTTTAACAAACTTTGCAGATGAGGTAAACGGTAGCTCGGCTTTGGCCCATGCAGGGTCTCCACCGGAATATACTTTAACGTTTGTGTAGCCATTCTTAACTGCCAGACCGGCAGCTTTGATTGAAAACGGTCAGGTGGGGCCCCCACACCAGAAGATAACCAATTTGTTCTTGTCTTTGCCGAGTCGAGCTTCAACAGTACCTTCTTTAGTCAATTTATCCATGTCTGCATCAGTTAGGTTTTGGGAGGTGGGGATGGTTGCAGAATGGAAGCGCCCGGCAGGGCGGCTATCAAACAATAGGTAGTTCCCAGCGCTCGCTCCCTTGTCGACGAGTGCTTTTAGTGCTTCGGTGGTGATAACGGTGACACCATCCGGTAGTTTCGCTACAGCTGGCTTTGCGACCGCCTTTGGTGCTGTAACAGTTTGTGGTGTTGTGGGGGCGTTTGTTACCTGCGGTCCGGTTTGACATCCGGCCAGCATGGCAACGCTCAGCAGCGTAACAACACTGGTGGTAATTCTGGTGCGTATACTCATGTGAACCTCCGTTTGATTTGTGCATTTAGCATGCACGGTTTTTATTCGCCTATATCCTGTAATTAAGCTAACGATGAAGCATTAGTATTTCAATAATGAGAATACGTCAATCTTATGCTAACCACCATATATTACGATACTTATATACTTGTTTAATTTACACGCTTATTGAGAAAGATATGGTATACTATTTTGATACGGTAAAAAAATAGTGGTGACTAGGCATGCTCATCGATTCCAATGTGATACTCGCTCTCCTTATGCTGCTAGCAATCTCTGCCGTGATTATTGCGGTGATCGCTTTAATGCGACGTGGTTCTGCTACTTCTGCTTTGGTTCAATCTCTTACCTTTCAGCTGAATGAGATGCAGCAACAGCTTTTACGCCTTGGCCAACAGCTCGAAGGTGACCTTCATCGTGAACGTGATGATATTCTGAAAGCCGTACTTCAAAGTGGGGAGGGGCTGCAACAGCGTCTCCATGAAGGTATTCAGCTTCAGCAAGATCAAGTTAGAATGATGACGGAGCAGCTTCAGCACCTTACACTGTCTACCGAACAGCGTCTTGAGCGTATTCGGGAAACAGTGCAATTACGTATGGAAACGCTGCAGCAGGAGACGGGGCGGCATCTAGATGCAATCCGAGGGACAGTTGACGAGAAGCTTCAGGTGACTCTTGAAAAGCGCATAGGTGAATCATTCCGCTTGGTCAGTGAACGACTCGAGCAGGTGCAAAAGGGGCTTGGTGAAATGCAGTCACTGGCTGTTGGCGGTGGTGATTTAAAGCGGGTGCTGACTAATGTTAAAGTACGTGGCACTTACGGGGAAGTTCAGTTGCAATCGTTACTTGAGCAAATTCTGACACCCGACCAGTTTGGCCTTAATAGAGAAGTTGTTCCGGATAGTAATCGTAGAGTTGAATGTGCTATTCGGCTGCCAGGATTAGAAAGTGGTAGTCCGGTATGGTTGCCGATTGATGCCAAATTTCCCCAGGAAGCATATCTTCGAATTGTAGAAGCACAGGAACATGGTCGCCCTGAGTCCGTTGAAGAAGGTCTCCGTGATCTTGAGCGAGCGATTAAGACTGCTGCAATCGACATCAGTAGCAAGTATATCGCTCCCCCCCATACCACAGATTTTGCCATCATGTTTCTGCCGACTGAAGGGCTCTATGCTGAAGTTATCCGACGGCCTGGCCTGGTTGATGAGCTTCAGCAGCGTTATAAAGTTATCCCAGCTGGCCCGACAACGGTTGCAGCATTATTAAATGCACTCCAGATTGGATTTAGGACGGTAGCTATTGAAAGGCGATCAGCTGAAGTTTGGCAGTTGCTTGGCGCAGTCCGGACCGAGTTTTCGCGTTTTGCCGAACTGTTAGATAAAACGCGTAAGAAGCTTCAAGAGGCTGGTAACAGTATTGAGTCTGCTGCTGTCCGCACGAGACAAATGGAGCGAAAGTTGCGACATGTTCAGACGCTTCCGGATCAACAGGCAGCAGCATTACTGTCGTTACCGCAGGAGGAACATGATGAGTGAGCGTCGGGGGATTTTGAAGGCTGCCGGTGTTCTCGGATCCGCAACAATGCTGTCACGAATAGCCGGTATGTTGAGGGATATGATTATGTCACGCCTGTTTGGGGCGGGTCTCGGTACGGATGCTTTTTTTGCTGCGTTTCAGATTCCCAATATGCTCCGTCGCTTCTTTGCGGAAGGGGCGTTAACCGCTGCGTTTGTTCCCACTTTTTCTGAAACGTTGATACATGAAGGAGAAGATGCTGCACGGGATCTTGCAAATGTCTGTTTTAGTGTACTGACGGTTGTTCTTTCTTTTGTTACGCTACTCGGAATTGTATTTTCACCCTATATTGTAACGGTAATGTTTCCCGGATTTATGCATGTTCCGGGTAAATTTGAGCTGACGGTACTTTTAAATCGAATTATGTTTCCCTATCTCTTCTTTGTCGCACTGGTTGCTTTGTGCATGGGAATCCTTAATACGGTACGTCACTTCTTCATGCCGGCAATATCGACGGTCTTTTTGAATATATCAATGATTGGTTCGGCGCTGATTCTTAGGCCTTTTTTTGAAGCACCAATTACTGCGCTAGCGGTTGGGGTTCTTTTAGGGGGGCTGATACAGCTCTTACTGCAGATCCCTGTTCTTTGGCGTTTTGGATATCGAATACGGTTTAAATTGGTTTTTACTGACCAACGGGTGCGAAGAATTGGATTGCTGATGGTGCCGGCAACACTTGGTGTTGGTGTTTACTATTTGAATATAACCGTTGGCAATATTTTGGCATCACTGCTTCCTGAAGGCAGTGTATCCTATCTGTACTATGCCCAGCGTTTATTCGAGTTTCCGCAGGGTATTTTTACCGTGTCGGTAGCACAGGCAGTCCTCCCCACGATGAGCCGGCAGGCTGCTGCCTCCGATGTCGCTGGGATGAAAGATTCTATCAATTATGGAGTACGCCTGACTCTCTTTGTAACCATACCAGCGTTGATGGGATTGTTGGCCTGTTCTACCCCTTTGATGTCGTTGCTCTTTATGGGGGGTGCCTTTAGTTGTCAGATGGCAGAGCAGTCCGCACAGGCTCTCAGCTGCTATGCCCTTGGTTTAAGTTGCGTTGCTTTAGTTCGTGTGCTTGCGCCGGCTTTCTATGCACTTAAGGACACAAAAACTCCTGTGCTAACGGCTTTTGTTGCGTTTCTGGTGAATCTCCTGGCAAGTCTGTGGCTTATGCGCTCGATGTTGCACGCTGGGTTAGCACTCGCTTCCTCGCTTGCTGCAACAGTTAATATGCTATTGCTTTTTTGGCTGCTTCGCCGACGAATTGGGTTGCTTGGAGGAAGGCGTATCGCTGTTTCGGCTCTCAAATCGTTTCTTGCCTCACTACCAATGTCAGCAGTTGCCTATACACTCTTGCAT
>JBLIZM010000087.1:0-17182 GCA_048859855.1 Trichlorobacter sp. | reverse complement strand
AGGTGTCTGGAGACTATTACGTCTATTGATTCTAACAGATTGTAAACGGGTCTCTTGAGCCTCTTTAATCAAACCATCTACCGTTATGGCTTGTCCGCCAGTATTAACAATCTTTTCGCTCAATGAACGTAGACGATGTTCCAGCTTACTTACCATAATAGGGTTAGTGGTTTTCTTCAGTAGTTCAGCTACGTTATCAATCTTGCCTTTAATGACGGATTGATTTTCCTTAGCCACTAACTCTTCTTCAGTAATGGTTCTGGTTTCATCAGTAACCAAACTCAAAGCTATCTTAGAATCAATACCATACCACTCCAGGTTTCTACCATGGAACAATACCCAGCAGGCTAGCAACCAAGCGATAACACAGTCGTCGTGATTACCTGAGGTGTGGTCAATACGATTGTTCTTAATGACCAAACCACGGATTTCATTTGATAGTGTACGGTCCTTTACCAAGTGACCAGCTTTCTTAGCGGTGTTCTGAAGAACTACACCATACAAGACATCGCGTGAAGCCCCTGTTGTATTAAAGCCAAAATCGCGCTTCCAAGTATCATAGAAGCGATCTGACCGTCTTTCCACAGAAGTCGTAAGGATAGTCTTATAATCGCGCTCACGCTCGTTACGTTGGTCTATAACGTAGTTAAAGATACGCTTGAACGGATCAATGCGAGCAGCGTGCAAACGCAGTATAACCGCGTCTATGATCGCCATCCCAGAACTACGTCTTTCTGGTATCCACAACACGTTTCTATAACGGATAAGGAAATCAGCTACCCAGCCAGAGAATGTAATAAGGTTAGTCTCATTAATAACCGTGGCAGCCACTACAGACAGATCACGAATATCAATAAGAACCATGCTGATACCATCTCGACCAACTGCGTCAGAGGTATCCATCCCCATCACGTAATACCCTTCCTGCATCCTACGCTCAATCTCTTCTTCAGGAATATACCACTTGACCGTATAAAGGTCTTTGGTAATTTGGATATACTCTGGATCTACTTCTGACTCCATTATAATCGCGTTTAGCTTGGTGCTAAGAGGAGAACTCTGGGTACCAAACGTCCAACGGTTAAAGAAGTCACGGTTGATAGAGTCGGGTGTACCACCGGCGTTAGAAATAGCCTTGTACAACCATTCGTCTGTTTTACCTACTTGACGGTGACTTAGTGTACAGTTGATAATACGACGTTTCGGTTTACCGGTACAGGCTTTATCGATAATCTCATAAAGCTGCTTAAGCCCAGTACAGTCAAAGAACTTCTCTGTCCAAGGTGCTCCACCAAAGATGATATCGTACATATAACGACCATCGCGGTCATCACGTTTACCAGCGGTTGTGGTGAACACGTTACCATAAGGTTGACCATTCTTCTCGGCACCGGCGCGGGCTTCGTTACCAGCTGCCAACGAGGCAGGCATAGTCGTTCCAATGTAAGGGGTAAAGGGCGGTTCATCAAACTGGGTAATACAAGCTGTAATACCACGACCAGTGTTGTTAGCAGCACTTTCAGAGTTCTGCCCCACGGCCGTTAGATAAACGTTACCTTTAGCTTTGTAGGTCAAACCTACTTTGTTGTCAGCTTCTAGTTTACTGACGTTTAATAAATAAGGCGGGTGTAAATCACGAATGGCCTTAAGACGTTCAATGTTCGCACAGCGCAACTGGTCGTCTTTAGTAACCAAGAATATCTTCGTGTTTTCCATACCGAAGTACATCAGCCAACTATTAAGGCAGTCAGCACCGACCGATTTACCGGTCTGACGTGGTTGAATTACAGCGATATCGACGTGGCACAGGAAAGACCAAATAAGTGCAATGTTACCACGGTTAGCCAAGAAAGGCGATGGTACGTTACCTGAAGTAGGTGGGATTCTAACCACTTCTCGAAAATAGTACCATGGATTATATTTGCATTCCAAACCGATCTTATATTTCTGTTCATCAGTAAGAAATGGTGAGTGAGCATCTAATCCACTCAGTTCAGGTTGTAACAGTGCCAAAATAAAAGCACAGTTTGAAATACCCATACTGTCACGGTAAATTGATGCTAACCGTAAGAAGGATTCGTTAGTTGTTTTAAGATCAGGGATTGCTGAAGGGAACAAGTCCCAATCGCTATTAAATAGAATCATAGGACACCTCATAAAACGCAGAGGGGACTAGCCCCTCTGCGTAATTATTATTCCCAGCCAATATGGTCGACAGGTAAACCAGCGATAGCCAACTGCAAATCATCATCCTCAGTACGAGAGATGAATTTGATAAACAGTGTTTGTCCACGGGTCAGGCCAGTACCAATCGGGATTTCTTTATCCCAATCAGCAATAGCAACTTCACGTTCCAGTCCATTTGCATAAACAATGAAATGTGAAGGAGTAGGTGCTTTAGCTTCAACACCCTGGATAACCAGAGGTTGCGTATCGTAGTACATACGGCGTAACCACTGTTCTAAAGTGGCCGCACCAGAATCTACCTTGACACGGTAGTCGCCTACGCGTGAGCTGTAAATCTTGGCAACGTTTTCCAAACCAAATGGTGGATCTTGGTCAATAGTCTGGTGTGCTGTCCAGAGTGTTTTCTCAACTTCCCAGCTACCTGGGTTGTAAAGAGTGATGAACACGTTCTGAACGTGGCGATAAGCAGCCAAACGACCATCAACCTTATTCAGGTCAATAGCCACTGTAATCTGCTGGGTAACACCATAGAGCCGAGGATTGAATGGACCCGAAGTCGACCCAATCTCTACATAGGATGTTACCTCATACGCCACATCGCGATCCAGGTTATACAACCAGTATTCCAGATCATACCCAGAAGTAACTTCATTCCAGCAAGGGAATACAAACAGTTTAACGCTGTAAGCATTGTTAACTTCTACGGTTTTGGCCCAATAGGTCATCGGCATGTGACGCGACTCGCCAACAGATGCACCGTACACAGCCTCGTTATCATCGAGGTAGTAAGTCAAGGTCATCTTCTGACGTTGACCGTTGATCGTGGCCACGTAGCAGTCTTTACCCAACAGTGCCATCCGATTACCATCAACAGTCATCTTCTTACGAGAACCGTCGCTGAAATGAACTTCGCCAGTTAAAGGCATGTCTTCAATAGGTAAGTTGATCGGGAACTCGATCGTATACGGGTCACTATCCTTGATGAAGGGAGAAACCAAGGCAATACCCATAACGTGCTTACTGCCATCTTCCACAGCTTTCAAGAAGGCACTGTTCTGAACCAACAGGCGACAAGTAGAACGTACACCACCAGCGTCGTCATAAACCACCACTGTTACCATTTCACCATCGGCCAGAATAGTGTTAACACTACCAACCACAGGTGCTTTGATGGAACGGTTACTGGCATTGGCAATAACTTCCAATGGGATAGTATCGCCTAACAACATACCACCGTTGTCATAGTGACGCGATATGACCTTACCGTGAATACTGATATCAGTTCCACGGAAAATCTTGATCTTTGTAGCGGTACTGGAGTACATGTGGATACGTGAATCAACACACGCCGTTGCCGGTGTTACAGAACTGTCAACATACAGGCGATATGATTCACTGGGATACCCAGGTCCTACACCTGACAACACATCCAGTTCAGTAACGGTATCATTACTGGCAGGGGCAACATATTTCGCCAGTGTACAGAAACTGGTGCTTTCATCAACCGCGATTACCCTGAAAAGACCCTGGTCCCAATCCCAAACGGCATCGTCTACTTTGGGGCAGTATCGCCCGCCAGTGACAGTGCCGTCATAGATCTCTTTGATGTTCCAGGCTTTCCAGGGCATGTTCGGTTCGTAAATTGGTACGAGTTCGGACATAACTTATTCCTTGGCTATAGATAGGAATTTTGAGAGGTTTACTCCATTATTCAAAAACAGTCTAGCCGCTCTTGCAATAAAGGAATATTGATACTGTTTTACTTCCATTACCACGTAACGATCGTGTGGATGAACTGCTACAAACTCGTGGTCATAACCCACGTGACAAGGGTCCCATTCCAACAGTGCCTCGTAGCTCTTCAGCATACTGACAATAGTCGCGTCCGATACGTGGCCTTCTGGAACAACCAAAATCCCGTTCTTGATGTCATACAGAACCTTAGCCATAAAGGGACTATATAGATCATACTTGTCAGGAATGGTGAACTGGTGATCAAACTTGGGTTCTGGCAACATACGAGACATATAGTCGCTCACCCGCGCGTCCAGCTCTTGGCTTATGGCTCTTAGGTTACGGGTCTTGTATTCCGTCACACCACGAATAGGAACCGCCACGTTATTGATAACATACGGCTGACCATCCGGTATATTGGTGACGTAAGCCCCGTTATCGTTTTCAGCGAATTTAACCTGTGAACGATGCAACAGTTTACCACCAGCCACGATACGCACTACCCGGTCATCACGAAGATCAAACCGACCATTCTTACTTAACAGACCGTATTTAAGCCAGCCTGTTTGTTCAGCGTATTCTGGTTTGACATCCTTTGTTGCCCAGCCATAAAAACGAACATGGATAGTCTGGTTGTAGGGTTCCGTGCCGTTGAAAACAAGCCACTTCTTATTGACAATGACTACCTCAGGGAATTTGAAATAATAGTCAATACCCTCAACAGCAGGGTGTCCATTAATCCAAATGTCCAACTTACCTAAGGGTATATCAAGAACTTGTCTGTTACCTGCTACCCAGTGGTTGAGAGTAAACTTAAGATAATGGTCACGATAGTTCAGATTGAGTTTATAGGTAAGGAATTTATCATCACCCAGCACCAACCCAACATAACTTGCCTTATCAAAGTTCCAATGACACTTACCGGAGATGATGGAATATTCATTGGTATCGGTGACATCCGTCCAGATATCACGAGCCAACGGTAGGTTAATAAAGTCACCACGTTTAGCTTTGTAGAAACGATAACCTACATTCTCATCTAATGGTATTTCATCACCGTCTGCAACATAGTTAAGGCTAGTACCACCTAAGCCACTGAGAACCTCGCACATAACCGATGTAGCACCACGTCTGTACTCAGTGGTACCAGTTAGATGCTGTTGCCAGCAAACCAGCTTACCGTTAACGTCATGCTCATAGACAGTGGACCCCTCGCGTAACCCTTCAGGTAACTCAACCCCTTGGAAACCAGAAAGATTCTGATAAAACTGAGGGGTGTCGGCTATCATCTTAGTGATAGCGTTGTAACCGTAGGCTTTGCAAACAGGATCAATTTCAAGAACCCCATCGCGGTCCATCATCAGCCCGCAATAAGCACTATTCTCCAAGGCACTAGCTGTCCACTCCGCTAGTACCGAGTTAATCCCTGTCATAGCTTGGATTATTCTAAGGTCATCTAGTTTATACAGCTCGTGAATCCGGTGGTGGACATATACCAAAGGACGGGCATAACCACTTTTTCTCACCACTAATCGAACAGAGGCTTGGTCCAAAGTAGTCTCAGGCATCTCCTGAAGGTACGAAGTCAGGAACCCCACGTTAAGCGAGAAGTCCTGATGGGTAACGTTACGGATAGCCATGTCAGAATTACGATGATAATAACGCCCAGTCTTTACACCGTTAGTGCCAGTATAAAAAACAAAGACATCAATATCGTCGCGGTACTCGATCTGGTCAGTTACCCCCTTGGGTAAATGAACCAGGTACTTACGTGTTGAATCCAGCTTAGATGTAAAGACAGGCAATCTTTTAATAGGAAAATCTTTTACCAACTTAATAGAACTGTCATAAACAAATTCTACCAAATCACCCACCTTGATATTTGGGGCAAAAAGTCGGTCGGCATATAACCCATTAATAAAGCAAGTTGTGCCACCGGTCTTGTTGGCGTATTCCCCCCATTCCCTCTGTACCAGAAGAGCATCTTCTTTACTGGTAATCTCATGTCCCCCAACGTAGATAACGTCTTTCTCAACGTCACTTCTCATTGATTCAAAATAAGAGTTGGAGTAGAAACGGATATACAAAGGAAAAGTATCCAGACTAGGTAACTTACGAGAAATCTTTACCGCAATCAGGATATTGAGGTTGGCTGTCTTCTTGTAGAAACAATTGTAAAGAGGCAAACGAATACCGCTAGCCATATAGACATCGATAACCACTTTGTTCCAGCGGCAAACGTCGCTAAGCGGTAACCATTTGTCTTTAGAATCTGGCAGATTAAACTGCCAAGGAATATTCTGGCCAATCTGATAAACGTGATAATTATTAGATGTATCAGGGAGTGGGGTAAAACCCCACATCACCTTTGCCTCCCCACGAGCACCTCGGTTAGGCGTAAGACGCGCCAGTTTGAGGATATGCTGTCTGTCCTGATCTGGGCTACACCAGATATTCTTTACAGCCTGTTCGATGAGGAATTCTTTCATTCATCATTACCCCATTTTTCTAACAGAGCACGTACAGCCCGCATCATCAACTCGTGGGCTCTGGCTTTGTTAGTACGATCAACAAAACGGAAGAGAATAGAGTTACGATACGTGCGGTCAGTCATAGCCGCGATTACCAGAGCAAAGAAAGTAGGCGGATGTTCCAGTGCAATAGCCGCAACTTCTTTAGCTTGGAAACCATACCAGCTACCGGTAAATAACGCCAGGATAAAGGGAACACTCAACTCGTCCAAACGAGAAGAGATCTGACTTTCCTTAATGTAGTCAACCAGAGCAGCCAGAGTTCCCAAATAAGGAATCTCGCCATTCATAGCCAACAGATCACTCACTGAGATACGAGTAACTTGGGATACCAATTTAGCGATACGTAGACGGTCTTGGTCATTCCACTCGGTCTCTTTTTCAAACAAAGAAACATAATAGAAACCAACAATCCCCGTCAGTTGCATCTGTGCCTTAGGATCCAATCCCAGCTTCTGAGTAATGGTTTCTGCAATCCAGCTACAGAAAACAGACATTGGTACCATTGATACTGTGAAGAGATCATGCGGATCATCCTTCATCCACACCAGTTGTAACAGGGCACGCCGCACCAGGAGAGTGGCATCTGAGCTACCTTCCACATAGCCTGGAATATCGGTGGACTGGATTTTGGATTTCACAGCACCTTCACCCGGTTTTACTTTGACAAACGGACGTAAGTCAATTACCAGGAAGTCTTCCTTATATAAAGGATCAGATACTGTGAGCGGATGTGCGAACGGCGGAATACCAGTCGTCGCTACGTCGCCACCCACTAGGGCTCGGATTTGCCAAGCACTTAAGTTTTGAATAACATCACCTGTCCACGGTAAGTCACCGTTTGACTTAGCACGCAATACCGCTTGCTGGATTTGGGACAGGCTATGTGCTTGACACACCGTGGTGTCATAGGGCGAATTAAACATCGCTTCCTCCTAGGGTATTTTTTTACAATCATGCTATATAGGTTATTTGTGCAGCACCATACCTATGACATGCGTTTGCCAACGTATGAACTATACCATTACGCAACCTTATTTTGAGGATGAATGCGATGTCGACATCACCCATCATTAATGCCTCACCGCGCGCGCGGTTGTTGGGTTTTAAAGATGAAAGCGGCAGGGTAGTGGCACCGGAGTCAGAATCCGTACCGCTTCACCTTGCACACGTTTTCTTCTTTGCCGAACGCGCTATTGAGGAGCCGTTGTTGCTGCCGGGCTCTCAGCTCACCAGCATCTATGGCGATAAAACGTTTGAACTTCGTGGACCGTTTGTTACCCACGCGGTGCCCCTGATCAAGGCACTTGTTGAACCGGGTACTTACGTCATGGCGCAAGCTCTGGTTCCCGAAGATGCTGGTCCTGCTTCAACGCTGTGTTTGTATCTGGATCTTCTGCCTACCCAGGTAGAACAGTACGAGCGCAATACTGACGGCACCTACAGAACTGACAGCGCTGGTAAGAAAATTCCTACCGGTACCAAGGTTGCAGGTTATGTCGGTAAATGGATCGTTGCCCCTATCGGGTATGGTCTGACCGGTGAAGCTAAACCTACTGGTTTGGGCCAAGGGTTGCCTCGTGTTGGTACTATGGTATCCAACGATGCTACTCCGGTACAGTCTACGCTGTATCCTATTCACGAACTGCAAGTACCGTGGCGCGGTGGCTCAGGTAATAACCAGGGTCTGCGTGCTTATGCTGCTTCTTCTCGTTCCAGTGTACCGGTTAACGAAGAAGTTGTAGCTGATCAGAACACCGTTCTTTACCGCTTCCAGTTTGTCCGTCGTAACGATGCTACTTCTTCTGCTAACGTGGTGAAAACTATCGATGACGCAGAGTACGTAGAGTTCAGTTACAAGAAGGGTGCTATCGACACCAGTGTTGATAAGGACCTGTTCGTCGGCAATATTCTGTTGCCCTCTTACAATGACGATGGTAAGGCCTCTGGTACTTCACCGGTATTTGGCCCATTCGGTAAGCAGCATGTCTACTATGGGAATATCGAAACTGTCCTGAAGATGATTTATGCTACTGAGAAGGATTTCACTGTCCTGCCGGATGCCGACGATGGTTATCATGCTGTCAACTTCTTCAGTGCCTCCGATATCGACGGTGTTCCGTATCACACTTTCCAGCTGTTGTCAACTCTGGCCGGTGGTGTGAACCTGAACGAAACGGCTACTTTCTTCGCCGAAGGTGGTTCTAACGGTACGATGAATTTCGAAACTTTCGACAAGCTGGTCGCTAACCAGTTGAGCAACTACGGTGACTTGAAGTGGAATTTCTACAACTCCGCTTACTACCCGCAGACTCACCTGTATGACTCTGGCTTTACTCTGGAAACCAAGAAGCTGTTCTTCAAGGTTCTGGGTCGTCGTAAAGACATCGCGGTAACTCTTTCTACCCAGGACGTGTCTCGTCCGCTCAATACCGCTGCTGAAGAATCTTCAGTAGCTGCTGCTTTGCGTTCAGCTGCTCTGCTCTATCCTGAGTTTGAGTTGTATGGTACCGGTGTTTGCCGTGCCACGATCGTGGGCCAGGCCGGTACTTGGGCTGCCGGTGGTTACGATAATATCGTGCCGCTGTCTGTCGATATGGCTTATAAGCGCTCTGCTCACCAAGGTGCTGCTAATGGCGTTTATAACAAGGATGCGCTGTACACCGCTTATCCTCAGAATCTGGTAACCAAGGTTATCGACGTCAACCTGCCGTTCAAGAACGAGAAGGTGCGTAACAAGGATTGGACCAACGGTTTGGTTTGGGCACAGACCTTTGACCGCCGGTCACTGCAATTCCCTGGCATCCAGACCGTTTATGAGGATGATACGTCAATCCTCAACAGCGACCCGATCATGTTGTCCTGCGTTTATCTGCAACGCATTTGTGAAAATGCTTGGCGGAAACTGACCGGTACTACTGATCTGGATGAGGCCGAGTTCAAGGATAAGTCTGACAAGATGATTCGTGCTGACGTGGCTGACCGTTTCGGTGGGCTGATCATTGTTGAGCCGGATACGTTCTTTACCCCGGACGATTCTGCTCGCGGCTACAGCTGGAGTACCCGTGTTAACGTTTATGGTGCCAATATGCGCACCGTGGGCAGCTACACGATCGTTCCACAACGCATCGAGGATCTTGAAGAATGACCGATCTGAGAAAAGACGTATTTCAGAGTGCTGATGACTTCGCTAAGTATCAGACTGCTCCGATGGTGTCCTTGCAAAAAGGTGGCCAATTTGGCCACTTTACTGACATCAGCCAGTATGTGGCCTCTGCGAATTATATTCGTAAGAACCTCATCTGCGTTCTGATGGCAGCGCCACTGGGTTTCGATGACCTCGAAAACCCGAAAGCGCTCAAGGCGATTCTGAAGCATCTGGTCGAAGTTCAAGCCAAGTCCATCGAGGGCCTGAATGCAACCATCACTGTAGATTACACTGAAACCCCTGTAGGTGGTGCCGGTGAAATGCAGGAAGACGTGTCTAACGTCACACGTCAACGCTCCAACCCGACCTTTACCTGGACTGAAAAGTACGGTAAGCCGATCAACGCCTTCTTGGAATATTGGATCTTCCAACTCCTGGGCGACCCGGAATCCAAGATTCCTCAAGTGGTTACCCGTGGTACCAAGAAGCCTACTGACCTGTTGCCGGATTACACCGGTGCATCGATGTTGTTTATCGAAACCGATATGACTGGTACCAAGGTACTGCGTGCTTGGTTGTGCACCAATATGCATCCGAAGACAGGTGGGCAAGTAGAAGGTCGTCGTGACATGACCTCTGCTGGCGAAACCGTTGACTATAGTGTTGAGTTTACTTCTCTGACTCAACATGGTGTTGGTGTAAACCAACTGGGTCAAAAGGTACTGGACGGTATGAACCTGACTTACGCCAACCCCAATAAACGCCCAGCGTTTATGGATGGTATCGATTCAGGTATCGGTGCTCAGAAGGTTGGTTACATTGACCAAGTCAATAGTGCCAACAAGACCTTTATCAAATAAAGGCGAAAAAAAAGAGGAGGGGAAACCCTCCTCTTATGCCGTTAATTACCAATATCTCTCTTCACTAATTACAAAATCAGGTTTCTTAGGTGGTGCCGGTTTCGTTTGATTTTGTAAGCTCTGGTGTTATCAATAATTGGCATAGATTATCCTTAGTAATCTCACCCGTTAGCTTAACTTCAATACCCTCGGTTTTACCTACCGCTTCAAACATCTTGGCCAAAATATGTCTGTGGCAGAAGTCGCCGGGTGTACAGAAACAAGCTATAGCGAAATGTTCTTGTTTGAGTTGTTCTAACCAATGGAATTTATGCAACTTATAAGAAATACGCATCTGTTCAGTATAACGTCTAGTGTATTCTTCCTCCGTAATACGTCCTGATTTAACGTCTGTGACGATTTCCCAGCTAGGGGCGAATATCTTATCGCCTGTCTTCACCGTCGCGTCTAAGAGCATAATAGGCGTATCCTTCAAGATACGCCATTGTGATAATTGAATCGTGCTAATCCGCATGACAGATAATATTCATTAAGTTAGCCACCAGGTGATCAGTCGCGGCTGTAACGACATCCATTCCTATTACCTCATCACTATCCACGCCAAATATCACGTTATCAATACAACGTGTTCTTTCATCGCGACTATTGACTAAGGAATAAGCATCCAACCGTAGTTCTTCAATAGAGTTAGCCTCCAACCCATCTACGATACCTGTACAATAAACAACAGCCACCTCGACAGTAGTCATAGTGACAGGCATAGCTACACCATTGTTCCCTACCAGTAACAAACCATTTTTAGGTACTTTGAAGCAAACACCAGACAGTTCTTTACGTCTACTATCGGTAGTTAACCAACTTGGTATAGACATTTAACACCTCATAACGTGGCTACATTACAGTAACTTGAGAATAGTACAAATAACAAAGGACGATGATCTATCTCCCCACCGTGCAACACATCGGCTTGTTGGTATCGACAAATCTCAATATCAAGATTACCGCCAACCAGATGTTCCAGGTATTGATCGTAAAGCGTTACAGCGTGCTCAAAACCAGTATTGATATCAATCTGAAGATTAGACTGCTGTAGAACAAACTGTTCCGTGGCGTATGCCAACCCAGGTATAACCTGGTAACCATAACCTAAAGGTTGCCCAACCAATGCTCGGTGTGAGTATAAGTTATACATTGTATTATCGTGTTCGCTGATAATCAAACTAACCTCCAAAAAATAAAGGGCATAAACTGGGAGTGTTACCTCCCAGTTTACCGGCAGCCTATTACAGTTCAGCGATTGCGCGAGCAGTCAGAGCCTTGTTGATAACCTTGCCCACACCGGCACCAGAACGAGTAGCCGCAACTTCCAGCGCGCCACGCAGTACCGGCCGTTGGGTCATGCCACCCTCTTGATTCGGTACATTCTGGCTACGGTGGATAGTAGCGGACAGGGTATTGTTACCCAGCTTGACTTCTCCACTTACCATTGCCAGATCCTTGTTTTCCTTCATCGCATCAATACCGGCATCGGCAGTAGCGATCTTGTTGGCGTTGTACACGTTGCCTTCGTGTTCCTGAGCCAGCTTGAAGAGATCATAGGTCAGGCGAGGATCGCACATACCTTCGGAGAAAGTGGCTTCTGCCAAGCCGTCATCCTTTTCACGCAAGCCGGTGAAGGTATCGATCTTACCACGAGACTTGATCAGACGAGCCAGGTTAACAACCTTGCGGTCCACCTTGTCCAAACCGTCAACTACCAGTTCAGGCAAATCCAGAACAGGTTCGGCGGCAGCTGCTTCAGTGGCGACAACTTCGGTGGTTTCAACTTGTGACATAACAGATTCCTTTTTCGAAAACAGAATGAAATTGTGACTGACTAAGTTTAAGTCATAATGTCTACTGTCGATGGAAAAATATCCATCGACAGTAGTAAAGCAGCATTCTTTAAATACTACTCAATTAAGTAATATAGGTTTGAAAAACCTTACCATTGAGCCGAACCAGGCAACCGGGTTTTAGTCTTGTTCCAGCTAAAGTCATGGACGATACTGGCCGGAGATACCCCACCATTATCTTCAAAACTTACACCACAGCTTTCAGTGCCGATAGATTCCAGAATAGTTCTGTCAATCATCACCTCGGTACCCAGACCCTCGAGAGCTGGTGACTTCCACTTAGTCGCCACAGAGATACCGGGCTCATTTACATAGTCCCAAGTTACCACTGTACGAATGTGTTTGTAAAGCTTACCGGCTACGAAGGTGTCATCCGTCAGAGAACGAATAGAGAAACAAACGTTCTCACTGGGGTTTTCCAACTGTTTTTCCAGAACATGTGCGTAAGGACCAGCTGGTTTGATTTCACCGATCAAAGCGATAACCGGACGACCATCCTCACCTTTCACAGAGGTAAAGTCAACAGTAACTTTACGAACGTGGAAAGCTACGTTCTTTTCATCGATCTGTAAAACACGATCGACAAATTCACGCAAAGATTGGTTCGGTTGGCGCTTAGGGTGGCCATACTCACCACGAAGTGCACCATTGGCAACACGGCGCATCAGACTACTGGATTCTTTGAAAACATCCTTAGCTGAGTCATACGGGTAATAAGCACCGGCAGAATTGAAAACATCCAAAGCCCCCAAAACAACGATATAGTAACCGTCGTCGGTCTTCTTCAGTTCACCTACTTTGTTGGTGCCTAACAAAGCAGTACATGCGAACGTTGCGCGTTGAGACATGAGACGCTCCTAATAAAAGGCAGTTAATAATTTATTTGCGCAGAAGATCCTCGACACGTTCATTACGTGTACTAGGGTTGACCAGTGCTGCTGTAAGACCTTCATCGAAATACGCCCCAAGCAACTTAGCCGTAGTGTTTGTAGCACCCAGCTGAATGTTACGCAAAGCGATAAATTCGGGTGGTTTACTTTTTACTTGTTCGAGTGATTTCAAACCTTGACGGTAATACTGGTTCAGGTTATCAGGATCACGAGCTACACTGGAAGCGATGAGTTCCAAAACAGAGTTATTAGAACCCAGTGCTGGACCAGCATAATAAGCCGACTCTGTGAACAACTTACCCATATCTTCGTAACCCACATACCAAGGACAATAACCCATGGCAATGATTTCATCAAAGATTTTGTACAACAGGGTATCGTTCTGAACCAACTCGGTAGAAGGGAATACTACCGAACCCGGATCAAAACTAAACTCCAAATAGTCATCCTCGTCAAAGGTAACCATCGTGGTGCTGCTGGGTGATAAACCTACCGTAATCGGGGCCACTGAGACCCCGTAATAATTACCTACCGCAATAGCATAGATGGACACCGTATTAACTACAGTACCCGCCGCCGCTAATCCACGTTCTGTGAAACGAGCAGGGATGTAGATTTTACATCCCTTCTTGGTAACAACACTGCCATCTTTCTGCTCAACGAGGTCCTGATGAACCTTTGACGCATCGCGTATAAAAGAACTCTTGTCCATTCAAAACCTCGTTAACTTAGAAAGCTTTACCCGGCAATACTTCGATCGGACTCATCACACCAGTTGGCGTTTGGATTTCAGAACGAATGTCGATCATATTACCCAGCCAGTCTGCCAGAAGATCGATTACCGCGTACATTGCCGCTTCGCGCGGGTCCATACGGTTGTCTTCGCTCTCCATGTGCGCATCAATGCTCTTGAGCACACGCTTGGCATCAGTGTGGGGCCAGAACACATCACACACCACGTTACGAACGTAGGTGTAAAGTTCTTCAGCACCACGACTATCTAACTGACGCACTGCGTCACGCAAACGTGCGTGGAGCACAGGCCGCTCAGCAGTCAACTTGTCATCATCCATAGAGTTGATCATACTGGTGATAACGTCGTTAGTAGAGGAAATGATCGTGGTCATATGGTTGGAACGCATAAAGTCGTTGATCACTCGCTCGTTGCGTTGCCACTCTTTGAGGTAAGCCGGGGTATTGCTGACGATGTTGGCATATTGCTCGGTACGGTCAGAAAGAGCACAACCGATCAAAGCTTCCGGTGTACCACCTTCCTTCAGATACTGGTTATAGACGTCACCGTTCACTACCAGAACATCGCCTTGGTGGTTAGGCCACGGTTTACCATCAGGCCACTTCAGAACCAGCAACTTAGTACGCTTGTAGGTATCGCGTTTACGCAGAACACCACAGATAGCGCGCGCAGCTTGAACCATCAGCACAGTGCACTTAGCACGCAACTCAGCCAGTTCCATGTCGGTACCTGACGGTGGATTCTGAGCCAAGTCACGAGCCAGCAAATAAACCAGAATCAGCTTATTGCAACTGTACACGTCGTTGTTCAGTTCCTTTTTATCCAGTGACCAGTTATTTACATAGTTGGTACCAGACACCTTGTTATCGCTGTTCCAGTCATTCAAAAAGAAAGCCCGGTAAACATTGATAAGGTAATCTGCCGGGGAATCGGCCAACAACTTCTCGATATCAGAATCGAGTCGGGTATTGGTCTTCATCCGAGCCTGAAGTTCATCGCCAGTCATAGCAGGCAAGCCTTCAAAAACCGGCAGACTTTCAATTGGAGAATTGGCATATTTCTCAGTCATACTCTCCAGGATAGCGCTATCCCAGATACCGTTAAAGAACAAAGGTACGATGTCGTACTGGCACTGGTTGATACGATGACGTTTGCGTTCTTCGATTTCGATCTTCTCGAAAGCTTCACGAACCATAGGCTGGACGATGTTACGTGCCACGTCGAGTTGATTACCCAGCGATTTACCAATGGTGCCAACCAGTTCGGTCAACACGATATCGTGACGACAGACATCCAACTGATCCTTTTCCAGAGAATTACGCTCCAGAAGATCACATGGCGCTACATAGTTCTCACCATCTTGGATATAGAAAGCATCACCGGCTTTCAGGTTAGCCTTTACCAACTCGGCCAACGGAGTACCGGGAACCGGAGAGAGAACGTAGTTGTTCTCGGTCAGTTTGTTCTGAAGAGGCCATACGGCATTCAACGCTTGTTTACGCAGCATTGTTGGTTTCCCCCAGATAGATACTCAAACGCTGACCCAACTTAGCAGTCAACAGTTCGATGACGGCGTTTTGGCCATCTTCGAAAGCCTTGTCGGGAGTAGCTATCGCGTTACCCGCGATAGCTTCAATTACCCGCTCACCGATAGTAACAGCGTTGGCTAGCACCGCTGTATTATCGAAAACAATTTCATCTCTTTTCATTGAGCTTTCCCTCAAAGTACAGGTCAGCGGTTTGCTTACCTAATTCTAACAGCAGGGTATTTGTGATACCCATGATTTCCGGTGAAAGAACGATACGCGCCTGGATGCTCTTATAACCGAATACAGCATCCAAATCGACGCCGTCTTCTGTTTTATTTACACCCGTGAGAACACTACTGATAACAGACTTAAGCTGGTTTGCGAACACCATCTTATCGCCTGACCCGGCACCAGCGTTTTTGGTAACGTAGAACTTGATAGCCACCTTGTCTTGTTCCAAAGGCATCCCATCAATACGCATCCCTACTTCCACTTCTCCAGTCACAGCATCTGCTTTACCAAGCTTATTAACCAGTGATTTACGCTCACGGTCAGCCCGCTGTACAATAGCCCGAACTGAATCAGACATATCGTCAGTGTCGCCACAATACAGCACTTCGATTCTCTCGATATCCCCGGTGTGTTTAGCACGAGGAGTTTGCGCTGCCAACAGTCTTAGAGTCGCTATAGAGGACTCGTCAAACATATTGGAATTGGACGTCACGGGGTCTTCTATCATGCATAGCATAGAATCCGTATCTACGTGATCACCTACTTTAAGCATGTTGTGGACAGTCTGCTTGAAGTCAACAAACACGACTCTTACCTTAGTAACAGGGGTAGCCAACTTAGCAGCAAAATCACGGGAAATGGATGAACCATCTTCAAAGGTATCGATAGTTTCCATCAACACCGTACGAGCCAGAACACCGGATACCCAGCTAGCATTCTTGGGTGCTAAAGGATCTTTCTTGAAGAAACCTTTGTTATAGGCAATGGTATCACCGGCCTTAACCTTTTGACCATCCTTTAAATCACTTACCAGGATATGTCGATAGTTAGACCCTGCTGAAACACCGTAACGCTTACCCAGTTCCACACAAACTTTGGTACCGTCTTTGTAAGTAACCTCCACCATCTTTTCATCAATAGCTGTTACTTCACCATCCTGCTCGGCATCCGTGCAGAACAAATCGCTGGTACGACTACCAATAACTTGCTCATACCCAGTCGCCAAAGGAGCCAGTTGATAACCTTCGGCGGCCACAACGTGGGACATCTGGATGTTAATAAAGTTTACTCGTTTGGGCGATTCTTCGAGTAGGTCGTTAATCTACCCCGCCGGTCGCTGTTTCACAACAGTAACCGACTGCTCGGAGCTTTCCTCCGATGTCGAGACTATATCACCACCTTCACCATTACGTGGTCAGGTGCTTCCCATTTGGAGCCCACTTGGTGCCCTACTCTACTCCCTTCCTCTATACAGAGTGGTTTCGATAGTCGTTGAACCCAATTCTCCGTGAGAATCTTGGCTGCGGGTTACCCAATACTTATCTTTTTTACCATACCTGAGTGATTAGTTCAGCCACCACGTATATCGCTATCGTGGCTTGGTAGATAAGTCTCTAAGTGGCTCCCCGTCAATTAAAGAAGT
>JBLIZM010000086.1:0-3183 GCA_048859855.1 Trichlorobacter sp. | reverse complement strand
GGACGCTATGTTGCTAAAAACCTCGTTGCGGCCGGTCTTTGTGAACGCTGTGAAGTCCAGGTTGCATATGCAATCGGGGTTGCCGAGCCGGTGTCTGTTATGGTGAACTCATTTGGCAGCGGTGTGCTCTCTGAAGAGCGGCTGGCCGCATTAGTCCGTGAAGTTTTTGACCTTCGCCCCAAGGCAATTATCGATCAGTTGGAGCTTAAGAAGCCAATTTATAAGGCAACAGCTGCATATGGGCACTTTGGTCGTTCACTGCCCGGCTTTACGTGGGAGCGTACGGATAAGGTTGAGGCGCTTCGGCAAAAGGCAGGACTTGCCTAGGAGCGGTTGATTGACAATCGGGTGACATCACAGTAAGATAGCCCACTTTTTACTGATGAGGTGCGAATTCATGTCAAAGACGTTTAAAATTGCGGTTCTTCCCGGAGATGGTATCGGTCCAGAGGTTATGGCTCAGGCGATACGTGTTCTGGATACGGTTGGATCAAAGTTCGGCGCAACCTTTGAAAAGACCCATGCAAATGTTGGTGGTGCTGGTATTGACCTTGAGGGGAAAGCGCTTCCTGAGACAACCGTTTCAATTTGCAAGTCCAGCGACGCTATTTTGTTCGGCTCGGTTGGTGGCCCGAAATGGGAAACATTGCCACCGGATGAACAGCCTGAGCGTGGTGCGTTATTACCGCTTCGTAAAATCTTTGGCCTGTATGCAAACCTACGGCCAGCAATTATCTTTCCGTCTCTGACCGGTGCCTCTTCACTCAAGGAAGAGGTTATTGCTGGTGGTTTTAACGTTCTGGTTATCCGTGAACTGACGGGGGGTATCTACTTCTCGCAGCCAAAAGGTATTGAAGGAACTGGTCGGGATCGCATCGGTATTGACACTATGAAGTATAGTGTTCCGGAAATCGAGCGCATTACCCATGTCGCTTTCCAGGCTGCTCAGAAGCGGGGTAAAAAAGTTTGCTCGATTGATAAAGCAAACGTTTTGTCTTCGTCGGTTCTTTGGCGTGAGATTGTTACCGATATTGCGAAGCAGTACCCTGATATTGAGTTGAGCCATATGTATGTAGATAATGCTGCTATGCAGCTTGTCCGCTGGCCAAAACAGTTTGACGTTATTCTGTGTGAAAATATGTTTGGTGACATCCTTTCGGATGAGGCGGCTATGCTCACCGGTTCACTTGGCATGCTGCCATCTGCCTCCCTTGCCGAAGGTACCTTTGGTATGTATGAGCCATCAGGTGGTTCTGCACCTGATATCGCTGGCCAAGGGATTGCAAACCCGATCGCCCAGATCCTCTCTGCTGGTATGATGCTAAAGTTTTCCTGTGGGATGGTTGATGCTGCCGATGCAATCGATGCCGCAGTAGCGAAGGTGTTGGATCAAGGGTATCGCACCCGCGATATCTATCAGAACCTTCCTGGTGAGAAGCTGGTCAACACCCAGGAAATGGGAGATGTAATTATAGCGGCACTCTAGTCGCTCAGAACGATACTGCTACGTTAGCCTTAGGGAGATTGATATGAAAGTCGGTATAGTCGGTTGGCGGGGAATGGTCGGTTCGGTCCTCATGCAGCGTATGCATGAAGAACATGATTTTGATCTGGGGTTTGAACCGGTATTCTTCACCACGTCCCAGGCCGGACAGCCAGCACCAATGGGTGGTGGGGTTCTGCATAAGGCGGATGATTTTGCGGTACTTGAAACGATGGATGTTATCCTGACCTGTCAGGGGGGAGATTATACCAAGGCGGTTCATCCAGAGCTTCGTAAGCGTGGTTGGAACGGATACTGGATTGATGCTGCCTCAACTCTTCGTATGGAAGATGATGCGGTCATTATTCTGGATCCGGTGAATCGCTCGGTTATCGATCGTGCGCTTGCAGCAGGCCAGAAGGATTTCATCGGTGGAAACTGTACGGTGAGTCTGATGTTGATGGGGCTTGGCGGGCTCTTTGAAGCCGGCTTGGTTGAATGGGTTTCTTCAATGACCTATCAGGCAGCCTCCGGTGCTGGCGCTCCAAATATGCGAGAGCTGCTTTCCCAGATGGGCGTCTTACAGCAGACCGTTGAAGACGAGCTTAAGGATACCGGCTCGGCAATTCTTGAAATTGATCGTAAGGTAACCCAGGCACTACGTGATGGCTCTATGCCGACAAAAGAATTCGGTTTTCCGCTGGCTGGAAATGTTCTGCCGTGGATTGACCGTGAAGTAGAAGACGGACAGAGCAGAGAAGAGTGGAAAGGTTTTGCTGAAACCAACAAAATTCTTGGCACCGTTGAAAGTATTCCTGTTGATGGAATCTGCGTGCGTGTCGGCGCAATGCGCTGCCATAGCCAGGCGATAACCATTAAACTGAATAAGGATATTCCTCTCGCTGAACTTGAGAAACTGATTGCCGATCATAATGATTGGGTTAAGCTGGTGCCGAATACCAAAGCCGATACACTGGCCCAACTGACACCAGCAGCCGTTTCCGGAACGCTGACGGTTCCCGTTGGTAGATTGCGGAAAATGAAAATGGGTTCAACCTATCTACAGGCATTTACCTGTGGTGATCAGCTGCTGTGGGGAGCTGCGGAACCTCTGAGAAGGATGCTCCGTATTCTTCTGCAAAAATAGATGAAACGATTTTCGAATAGAGGGTGGTCAGCTCACGTCAGAGACGGAGGGCGACCACCCTTTTTTTATCGGTTTTGATTTATGCGACGTATTAAGTTGATATTGACCTATGATGGTACAGAGTATTCCGGTTGGCAGGAACAGCCCGGGGTCGCTACGGTTCAAGGAACGGTAGAAGCTGCCCTCGCTGGGATTATAGGGCGCAAGGTACGGGTCCAGTCGGCAGGAAGAACAGATGCTGGTGTCCATGCTGTTGCGATGCCGGCCGTGTTTGATGACCTAACAACAATACCATTACGAGCGTTTGTTGAGGGGTTAAACAGTAAGCTGCCCAGTGACATTGCCGTTGTCTCGGCAGAGGTCGTTGACCCCTCTTTTATGGTTATCGGTGGAGCAGTTTCAAAAACATACCGATATACTCTCTATTTAAGTAGACTAAGGAATCCTCTGTATCGGCGGTCAAGTTGGCATGTTCCGTACTCACTCGACTTCGTTGCTATGGAGCTTGCAGCAAAGCGACTCATTGGTACCCATGATTTTGCTGCGTTTCGTG
>JBLIZM010000085.1:0-2316 GCA_048859855.1 Trichlorobacter sp. | reverse complement strand
ACCTGAGCAATCTTAATACAATGCGTGGTGGAGCAAAGGGCTTCAAAGGTTTCGTTTTTGAGGAGTTACACGCAACCAACGCATCCGTCAGCGGCAACGCCACAACCGTTATAAATAACAATGGAATAGCAGATCTCCAGATTATCAGTGCAAAAGGTAAAATCAGCTTCACTTAAGCCGGTTAATTCAATAAATTTCTCAAGGTTCTTCATCTGTTATTTCTCCTTTTAGTGACTCCGCGCCTTGCCGTCAGACAGAAATAAGGAGTCTTTCTCTTTCTGTCCAACGGGCCGGGAGATCACCTGACGGCTTTTTGGTCAGGTGCATCTTCCTGGTTGAACATTTATTGTTTCTGTTGCCTATGAAGCCTTACGGGTTTGGGTTTGGATCAGCAGTCACGTTATCAAGCAGTATTTCCAACTGTGCCATGACTGATTGTGGGAGTTCGATGTTATGTGGTCTGACAACCGCCTCTATCAGCTCTCTACTCCACCTCCATGACTCACAATAGGCTCTGCACAAAGGAACACGTTCAGCGCTGGCCGTACAAGTCAGGTAGCGACGATATGCATTACCAGAAAGGTCGATCTCGAGACCCCGCGAAGGAGTCGGCCAATGGTCAGTCTCCCCTTCATGAAGTCGAGCCAGCTTTAGCAGATTTTCGTGCGCCTTGCCCAATAAAGCCCATGCACGAGCGTATTCGCCTCTATTGAGAAGATTTGCGCCGAACAGCATCAGGTTGATCAGGTTAAGGGACAGACCCTCTACCAGTTCAGCCCCTTCACGTTTTGGAGGCCCTCCCACAAGCAGCCGCGCATACTGCGACAATTCGCCTTCTCGATCCAGCAACACCGCCGCTTCAAGCGAAGGAAACCACCCGTATCCCTGCCAGCCGGCAACAACCGACTGCTCCGAAGCCCGCATAAAGTGGAACTCGCCACGCACGCCGTTCTCGAAAAGTGCTGTGTGGTGGCCGAAATCGTCCAGGAAGTAAGCGGCAACCGGGCTGAATGAATTGAGCCATGAACGCTGATCGAAATCATTTAACGAGTCGTCGCGGATGAACACCGCGAATTCTATATCCGAATATTGATCACCCTCGCCGGTTGCGAACGACCCGAACATCAGCGCGGACACAACGCGAATGTCCTGGTGACACTTCTCACGGATATTCTCAATCATTTTCTCTTGAAGCATGCCCTCTCCTTTACAAAATAATTCCTGTTCTTCTTTTCACTGATCAGGCAAGTAAAACTGCATCCGCGCACAGCCAGAAAAGCTTCTCGCGTATGGTGGTATTTGATTGCCATAAACGTTCATCCCACTCCACGCAGGTCAGATCGTCCCCGCCATATAATATCTGTCCTAAAGTTACACCACGAAATTGTGCAACTGCCATCATGCCGGCGCTTTCCATTTCTACAGCAAGACAGCCTTCTTCTTTTCTTTTGGCTATTCTATCCGGCGTCTCTCTGAAAGGTGCATCGGTCGTCCAGGTTTTACCGACAAGATGCGTAATGTTCTTTATATTCAAGGTGTCCTCAAGCGCCTTCACCCCCGCTGGGTTCGCAAAGACTTCTCGGCTTGGTGGCAGGTAATGATATGAAACGCCTTCGTCGCGGATTGCGCTGGATACAACCATTAAGCTCCCAACGCTCATATCTTTATCAAGAACTCCACATCCTCCACAAACCATAAATTTCCGACCACCATAAGCAATGACCTTTTCGAGCAGACCCGCAGCCAGTGGTGCACCAATACCTGGATGAAAGAATGCCAACCTCTGGTCGTTGTATTCAATTTCGTAAACCGGATGAGGTCCATCCTCCCACAAGTCTGTTACCAATACCTTTGCATTGTGTTCGATGACAATTTTATCGATCACTTCTCTGAAAAAACAGATTACACAACACTGAGGCATATCCAGAGGCATGATAACCTTTGAAGGTTCAATAAAGGCAGTGCGGGTTGGGTCATATTCAAGAATTGGAAATATCATCCACAAGCCTCCATGGTTCAACGGCTATGAGCGTGACCGGCTGCGGCGGGTTTTTCGCCGCGACCGAGTCCACGCGAGAGTTGGGACCTCTTGCCAATTGCACTTCAAATTTATCTTTTGACGTCTCCGTAATTAAAGTATATACAATAATTATGATTTGGGACGAAACAAAACGTTTGAGTAACATTGATAAGCATCATCTCGACTTCGTTGATGCGGGACTTGTCTTGTCAAATCGTTATCGCCTCGAATTTGAAACTGTTCGTAACGGCCAATTAAGGCGGCAGACTTTTGCATATAGATCGGAAGAGCACACG
>JBLIZM010000084.1:0-5418 GCA_048859855.1 Trichlorobacter sp. | reverse complement strand
GTTTTTTGAGCCAACTGATACAGCAGCTCAGCACCAATCATCTGGTTCAACACTACCTTTTGTAGTTCTGCCGGCTTTTCAGGGGCAGACTGGCCATGGTGTCCACTTGATTTACGGCGGGTATAGTTGACAATTTCCTTGGACAAATCACTCCCGCTAATCGGCACGCCATTTACACGCGCAACCACATCAGGGAGGGCTGCCACAGTTCCCTTCTTCTTGGTCGATGCAGCATAACTATCTGTCGTTGTGATAAAAATCCCAGACGTTGCAAAAACAACAATTAATGCAACAAAAGTCGATCTTATACTCATTTGATACCACGTCACTGGTGCCACTCCTTGATCCGGCATCCGAACAGCATCTACAACCATCCGGTATACCTACTAAAAATTTTGACACTTCTGTCAACCCGACAGCAGAGGATTCAATTCACGCACAAACATTGTAGAATCTGATTTACATTTTTGCAACAGTGCGATACAGTGCGCCACATTCTGATTGTATCATCACTTCTTGATCGGAGGTAGACCGATGCAAAGAGTACTGGTAGTCGACGACAACCTATCTGTTGCTCAGCAGATCCAGTCGATCCTGCATACCTCCTCCGACTTCGTCTGTGTCGGGCACGCTAAAAACGGTGCCGAAGCGATTAAGCTGAATCACGGTGAAAATCCCGACATCATCTGCATGGACATGGAGATGCCCGGCATGGATGGGCTCACTGCAGTCCGTAGTCTCACAAAGCTGGACAAGACGGTCAAGATTGTGATGGTCACTTCCTTTGGCACCATCGGCAGCTGGAGGGCTGAGGCACTTAAAGCCGGAGCCCGTGATATTGTAACAAAGCCATTCGACGCTGAAACCCTCTTAACCGTCCTACGCTCCCTTTAATCGCGACTGCAGTTCACCGTACAGTATCTGACGAACTTCAGCGGTATATTCTCCCTGGTGGTCCCTGATCAACAGCGGTGGTAACAGCGTCATCGCACGAGCTGCTCCCCCCTTCGTCAGCGTTACCAGCACCAGTTTTCCTAATCGATCGCTCCGATCATACACCGGACGCATCTCCCGGACGATCAAACGCTGCCCCGCCACCGCTGACAGCAAGTCAGTCAAGCGCTCCGCGGAATAAATCATCGCAATACGACCGCCAGGACGAATCAGGTAGCGCGCCGCTGCACAAAACCGATCGATTCCAGCCGTGCTTTCATGGCAGGCAGTACGACGGGCCGGGTTCGGGCTCAACCGCCCCTGCCCCATAGGCCGATAGGGAGGATTACTGACCACCAGATCCGCCAGCCCACCAGGCAGAAGCGAGCGAACCGCACAGACATCCCCTTCGATAATTCGGATCTGATCCTTAAGCTGATTCAAGGAAACATTATGGACTGCCAAACCAGCAGCATTAGCATCAGATTCAAGGCCGATTATCTGGCACTGCGGAGCCATCTTTGAAAGTATCAGCGGCAGGATTCCCCCACCACACCCCAAATCAACCACCTGCCGTTCATCACCTCGGCAGGCATACGCTGATAACAGGATGGGGTCGAGACTGAACCGGTAGCCATCCACAGGCTGGTCAATAACCAGTCCGAACCGCTCGAGGCGATCACGGGTCATTCCAGATTCAGGCATGCATCGAGCTCCGCCGGCGATCCACCACCCACAGGGCAATCAGCGCCAAACTCCCCGCAAGGGTTAAATACCGTCCGATCTTAAACGGCAGCGGATCAAAAGACCAATGTACCTGATGGCTCCCCGCCGGGATATACACCCCACGTAGAATATGGTCAACCGGCACAACCGTGGCCGGGACACCATCGATCATCACATACCACCAGTTATAATACTTTTCTCCAAGGATCAGTAGGCGGCTTCCCGTTACATGAACATTCAGGTCAATCCGGTTAGGCTGATACCGGGTAACCGTTACCCGGTCATCCCGGGTATCCCCCTGGAAGGTCATATCCTTTGGGATTTCACCCTCCACCAGCCCTACGCTTCCCGGATCAAATGAACGGTCTTCCAAACGGGCCAGCATTTCATCAGGACGCTTAAACCGCTCAATAGTCGAGACGGTCCAGGCTTTCGGCAGACAGCGCTGGTTCTCTAGAATCACCGAACCGCTCGCTGCCGTGAACACCGGGTGATATTTTGTCTTGAGGCGGGGATATTCCCTGGCAAAGGACTCCTTTGACAGCACCAGATAGCGTACATTCATCAAATCAGGCATACCGGACATCAAGCGGAAACGGTCTAAAAATGCCCGATAGCGCTGTTCACTCACCGTTACATAGGAGGCCAGGGTTGGGAGCTGGTAATCGCTATAATACTGTGGTTCCTGTTCATCAACCGGCTGAATACGATCCATCCCGATACGTGGTTCCAAAAAACGGACAATCTCGTTCTTGGCAGCCTGCCGATCAGCTGCCGGTGGAGTCGTGACCACCATGAACCGTCGATTAACACGCCAAAGATCTCCAAATACCAGGAGGAGTAGGACCAAAAGCAACCAAAGACGCCAGCGTGGTCGCACCACAAGTCCGGTAAGCACGAGGGTATACCCCGATGACCATGCCAAGGCCAGTACCGTCTCCTGCTTCATCTGGGCTACCCGCTCAACGGCAAGCGGTACTCCCGCTGATTGATAGCGGGTTCCCGCCTCTAACAGCTGGCGGAGGGGGTCAATCACGAGCGTTGGAAACAGGGCAAGTACCAGTACGCACAGGAGCAGCCCCGCAGTCACCACCAGTGGCCATCCCAGAAGACGTAGGCGGTTTTGCGCTGACTCTGCACAAAACTCGTCCAGTCCTCGTCCCGCAAGTACGGCAACCGCTAGTGCGGTTACACACAGTATCATCTTCGGAACCCGGAAACTTGAGAACCCAGGGAGGTATTCAAACATCAGGCGATAGACCGGCGTATACCCACCTAGTGCCATCATGATTGTGAGGAACGCCAGCCCCCCGAGTATCCAGCCAATCCGGTCACGACGACGCCAGAATCCGACCGGAGCCAGCAGAACAGCAGCCAGCCCCATATAATCACTGGTCTGGCTCATGACCATCCGTCCCCAGTAGTAGGCCTGTCCGGGAACCGCCCGGTCACCCTCCTCCTGTCGTGACAGTCCGAAGAACCCCGGGATGGCATAACTTATCAGCTCTTCCGGTGGCATCGACCAGCTCATCCCCTGATCAACCGCCATTCCACCGCCACGTTCAGACTGTTTCGACCAGCTCACTAACGGCGCGAAGGATATCGCTATCAAACTAAAGAACAGCAGCAACAGCACCACCACCATACCAGCGTCACGATAGAGCATGCGAAACCGTTTTGATACGGGACGCAGCTCCCAGAGGAACTGCTGACTGGCAATCCAGTACACCCCAACGGTCAAGCAGCTGTAGAACGATATCTGCCAGTGCATATGAAAAAACTGCAGTGCCAGCAAGAGCGCCAGCTGTCCATAGCGCATCAAACGGCGCTCCGTCAGCGCCAGTTCCAGCGTCCCCAACACCCAGGGAATCCAGGCAATCGCCTCAATTTTCTGAATATGCCCTGCATTGATGAGGCTGACATTTTCGCTTCCAAACCCAAACATTAAACCAGCCAGAACCGCACCCCAGCGACTGATTCCCAGATTTCTACAGAACCAGTAGGTACCAACGCCACCAAACGCTAGGGCTATACCGGCCAGCCAGGCGATGTTGGCCGGGAAGGGAATATAGTGTTGAATTAAATAGCGATGAACCAGCAGGGTTATGGCATTCCATCCCCCCTCAAGCGAGCGTCCACCATCGCTATAGGGCTCCCAACTGGCATGAAAAGCATTTTGCACTGCCTGAAGATATTCGAGCGGGGTCTGGTCCTGCACCTGGCGTGCTGACCAGAAAAACTGAGTCAACACATCAGATGCCCTGATAATCTGGTCAGTGAATAAAACCGGCGCAAGTCCGAGCAGGATCGCCAGCGCCAACAAAAGTGCCACCCATCGTTCGCTACGTTTATCCGAACCAATCGTATTCATCGCTGTAATCGCTCAGGCGGGTTGTCCACCAGATCCTGATAAATTCCGGACAGGGAATCAATCATTCCGTCGATGGTACAGCGGTCAAAGAATGCCTGCCCGGCTGCCACGAGTTCTGCTGAGCGCTGCTGGTCGGTCAGACAGGTAATCACCGCCTCTGCCAGGGCAGCCGTATCCTCACGTTCGAACAAAAAGCCGGTTACCCCATCCTGCACCAGTTCAGGGTGTCCACCAACCCGTGACACAACAGGGGGAAGACCGGCATAGGTTCCCTCTGCAATAACCAGCGGTGTGCACTCTATTTCAGAAGGAAGTACCAGCACTTTTCCACGGCTATAGGTTCGATAGACCTCCTCGCGGGGGATCCCGTAGATGAAGTCGACCGGCAGCCGACGGGCCAGCCATCGAGCCAGGAGTCGTGAGTGCCATGGCTCTCGGCCAATCACCAGCAAGCGGGCGTCCGGAACCTTGGCAAGAATTCCGGGCAGAGCCTTCAGAATGCGGGGAAGCCCTTTTCGGAAGTAGTCACCACCAACAAATAAAATCAGATTTTCCCGTTCTTGCCACGGACGCGGGGTGATTGCCGAATAATCCAGCCCGAAATAGAAGCTGAAGTACCGGCGGGGGTGGGGTATGAGATCAAACAGGAATCGTCCATGTAAAATCACCCCGTCAATCATCGAAAACCAGCGGCGATACCGAAAGGAACGTATCAATTGTAACAGCAAGCGAACAGGGGCATCGGGACAGAAAAACGGATAAAAACGCACCCAGTAATAATCATGCAGATCGACCACCAGTGGACAGCGCAGTTGACGGGCCACTACCGGATCAAGATGTTTGAGGTTGGTGCAATGGGCAACGTCATACTCCTGCTCCAGATCGCTCGGACTCCGATAGCAGGTCACGTCGAAACGGTTCCCCAGCTCCCGGAGCAGGTTAGCCTCGTACGTTCCGCTACCGGTCAGGGAGAGATTCTCACGCACCAACAATAATATCCGTAACCGCTGCTGCTTCATCCATTCCTCCGGCGGGATCGGATCAGTCGATGGACAAAGCCACCTAACAGCTCATAGTACAATGGCAGAATCAGGCTAAATCCCCAGGGGAAGAAACGGGGATGCCGTTTGATAATTAAACGGTGCATCATTTGTCGACGGGTTATATCCATCTCCTGATTCATGGATCCCTGCCGTATCCGATAATAGAATCCGACCTGAGAGAGTCTGACGGGGCGGAGTCCCCGCTCAAGCAGACCAATCCAGAAGTCCCAATCTTCACAGCCATAAATCAGTTCCTGACTGTAGCCACCAACCGCCTGCCAGTCTTCTTTACGAAAGAGCGCGCAGGAAAAAATCAGATTACTGAGTCGCATGGCGAACGGTGTA